>NZ_JNLQ01000002.1:1210276-1512845 GCF_000703165.1 Butyrivibrio sp. AE3004 | reverse complement strand
TTTATGTCTCCGTCCATTCCGCTTTCACACGCTTTATTGCAAATCTGTACCACCATTTCCACGGCCTCGTTATAATTCCCCGCTATTCCGTAAACAAATGCGGGATGCCTAAGATAATACTTTTGTTTAAGATTGGCGCAATGCATAATTTCAAGTTGTCCGTTTTTAGTCTCTGACGCAGTTATAACATAGATAAAAAGCTGACCTGCACCATGCCTTAGTTTCCATTTTACAAGTCTTGGCTTCTTTATCGAATCTCCTATGTACAGATTTGAATAAAATGAACAAAAACCCTTAATTGACAAAACTCACTCCCCTGTTTTTGCAAAATAGCAGTCAAACAATCTTTTAGCAATAGGAACAGCGTACTCTCCACCTGAACCTGCATTTTCAACAATAATTGTTACTGCGATTTCAGGATTTTCTGCAGGAGCATATCCTGTAAACCAGGCGTGAGAATCCGATGTACTATCCTTAAACTCTGCTGAACCGGTTTTACCTGCAGCAGTATATTCAAGTCCTTTTAGTCTTGAAGCAGTTCCAATAGTTATAACCTTTTCCATCATATTCTTTAAAAAATATGATTCATCTTCAGACATTATCTTTTTATAAGTTTCCGGCTTAAACACCTCTATATCCTTACCATCTTCCGTAACAACCTTATCAATAAATCTTGGCCTCATAAGAATTCCGTCATTAGCAATAGCCAACGTTATAAGATTTATATGAAGCGGTGTTACAGTTGTAGTACCCTGACCGATGCCAAGCTGCATTGTATCTGCGTCACTTAAAGCACTGCTGCAAAAAGCAGTTGACTTTGAATAATTCATATCCCACGGCAGATCTGAATTAAACATAAGCTCATCCAAAGTCTTTCCAAATGCATTTTTATCCAGCTGAAGTGCTATGTTAGCAAATGATGAATTACAGGATTTTGCAAACGATGTCTGAAAATCCAAAGCACCATGGCTTTCACCGTGAAAGCACCTTATAGTATCGTTACCGGAAGTAAACTTCCCGTTACAATTATAATGATAATCAAGATATTCATCACCTTTTTCTTTGTAATACTCAAGTGATGTGACTATCTTAAAGGTTGACCCGGGTGGATAAAGTCCTTGAGATACCCTGTTTAAAAGCTGAGTGTTGTCTTTGTCTTCAGTAATAGAATCCCAGTCTTTTTGTATTGTGGATGGGTCAAAATCAGGTTTTGATACAAGACAAAGCACTCTTCCTGTATCTACTTCGGTTACTATTATTGCTCCTTTATGAGCTGATAATGCTTCATATGCTGTCTGCTGAAGGTCCACATCGAGAGTCGTATATACATTATCTCCCGGAAACTTCATTTCATTCTCCCTGGCCTGTGCCTTACTCTTTAAGGTAGCATTGGAATTTATAAGATAGTAATTTGCCAGGTTTTCTATTCCGCTTCTTCCGTTTACGGCAAATCCGATAACATGAGAAAAAACTTTGCCAAAAGGATATTCTCTTGATTCGTTCCCATTAGCATCAGTAACCGTTTTTGCCAAAACCTGTCCATCGGATGCATAAATGGTTCCCCTTGTATTCTGGGTCTTTAGAAGCTGTTGATGAGCATTATAGCTGTTATCAAACATAACTCTTTCGTTTTTTATGGCATAGATACAAATGTAGCTTATCATGCAGATAAACAATAAAACAAATGCACCGCCTATTAAGAGTATGGGATAAGATTTATTGTTTTCCTTCATTTATCTTTTCCCTCTTTCTTTTTAAATACTCCTGATAGCGTTCATCGGTTCTGACAAGACACTGTCCTTCAACCAGTGCAAGCATAATAATCGTGACCATAACCGAAGTTCCGCCATAACTTACCAGGGGAAGAGTCACACCCGTAAGCGGTATAAATTTTGAGTCCCCTCCAACAGTAAGAAAAACCTGGAATATGTACATCACGCCAAGTCCGACACATAAAAGTTTACCGAAGTTACTTTTAATTTTATAGGCTTCAAGAAGTATCATTAAAAATGTTGAAACACATATAGCAATAACGCAGGAAGCAAAAATAATACCCAGCTCTTCTGCTATTGCAGCGAACATGAAATCCTCTTCTACGTAAGGAATTGAAGTCGGGGTTCCACCATACAAACCAAGTCCCCAAAGGCCCCCTCCGCTTATTGCAAAAAGAGATTGCGTAACCTGATATCCCGTTGAATCAATCTGCGTCCAGGGATCACTCCAGGCAGAAACTCTTTGTTGAATATGTGGAAATATTTTGTATGCGACAACGCTGGCCGCAGCACCTGAACCGAAGCCCGAAATAAGGTAAAGCGCATTGCCTGTAGCAACAAAAAGTACACAAATATATACAACAAAATATATGAGTGCGCTTCCAAGATCCTTTAATAAAACAAGGATTATTACATGCGCAGCAGCCAGAAACGTAACAACTGCCACTGTCTTAAAATCATTTTTCCTGGAAAGGATTGACGCTATAAAAAACACATAAATCAGCTTAACCATTTCCTGAGGTTGAAATGACAATCCGGCTATTCTGAAATTGATTTTCGAGCCGTTAGCTACAGAGCCGTATATAAGTAAGATAAGCAAAATAACAAGTCCAGCTCCGGCAAATAACCATCCCCATCTTTCAAGAAATGCCATTCTGAATATAACTTCCGGAATAATGAAAGCGATAACAATAGATGCACTCGCAATAACAAACTGTCTTATCCCTTTTCCATAGGATATTCTGGTTATCATGATCATTCCAACCATCAGCAGCATGCACATATTATTAATCAAAAGCCTGTTGCCGTCAGGATAGACAAGTCTGAACAAAGATATGGTAGTTATAAGTACCAGCGATTGTATCATCAGCAATAAAAAATATCTCTTCGAGCCTGTCTGTGCGATTATCTGAATAAAGCATGCAAACTGAGTCGCAAACAGGAAAACTGTCTGTATTGCATATATCCATTTTCTTCGAAATTCGCCTTTATACATGAAAACCAGGAAGCTGAAAATCGTATAAAACGCCATGCTTCCCGCAATCACATATTTAGAAATCTCAGTTAAATATAATTCCATAAAAAACGCAGCTTAATCCGCGCTCCTCTCAAAATGTCCTGCAGTATATTCTTTTGTTGATAACAGTTCATCATATTTCATTTTGCCAGTGTCTTTATTATCACACAAAATTACACCATAGGCCTTTAAAATCTCTGAAACCTCTTTTTCAGATTCAGTAGTAAAATCAATTCTGTAAACAACATTATATTTATGCGCAAAGGCAATAAGCTTTTTAGTCTTTTTAAATAAAGAAACCGGAACACTGTTCCATATAATATTTGAGCAGTGTCTGCAATCATATGTTACAGGAAGTACTCTGCCGGTTCGGTCGACTATATTTGTTTCCCCATATTCAGTAATTTTTCCTCTTTTTCCGGTGCAGCTTTCCAAAGTATTCTTTATACAACCGGCTGAAATCATCATTGGCACTCTTCCATAAACCATGATCCCGGCTTCAGGTAGTTTGGATTTTGCATCTGCATCAAAATTATTATAAAGTGCATCAAGGAATTCGCCCATTTCGTGAATATTGAGTTCCAACGGTAAGTTAAATCCCGAAAGCTTATGTTCTTTAAACAATTCATTATACAGTGAAAAAGCTTCATGATTCCACATATAAAGACCATAATCCGGAATAACATCACCTTTATATCCCGCTTTTTTTATAACGAATAATTCTTCAAGGTTTCTTACAAGAATGCCTTTAAGATTATACTCAGAAGTCTTTTCCAGAATATCCCCAATTTCAGAATGACCATCAATAAAAGTCTCATTTCTGAGAACATAAGGAAGCGCAACGTAAACGCAGGCATTTTGCGGTATATCCTTTAAAAGATCACTATCATTAAATAGAATTCTGCTGTCAACATATATTCTATATCTTTTATCAGATTTTCTAATGTGATCAGCAGTCGCCTTAAGCTGTTTAGAGTCCATTACAGTCACTGAAAAGTCCGGTTTATCTTCTTCAATACCTGAAAGTGCTTTATTAAAGTATCCCGTATTTTCATTGGAATAGAAATTATCCTGAACATTATTGGATGCAAATTCTTCTATAGCTTTTTCTAATTTATCGCAGGCATCTCTCCTAAGCTCATTTAGTGACTTATTTGGAATAAAAATTCCTTTTTCATCCATTTCAAGAGTTATATCACGAAGCTCAAAAAAAGTATTTCCAAATTTTGAAAGCTGTTTATTTATGTCATCTTCAGTCATAGGCTTTTTTACAGCTTCCTGAACATTGTCGGAAAAAGCTGTTATCTGTATGTTATTATCCGGTCTTGTATTATCAAAAATAGCAAGTTTAAATTCTGCCGGTTGTCCTATTTTAAATTTCCCTGATGCGCTTATTTTAACTTTTTTCTCACCTGTTAAATATCTATTTCTGATATCGCTTAGAACGTTGTCATCGGAACCGTTATAAGCAGGGTTATCTATTGTTACCATATCAGGACTGTTATGTCTGAAATAGTAACCTTCTCCTATTTCTGAACGAAGATATAAGAAAGAAAGTAACCTCTTGTCTTCAGAGGATGCTTCGAGTTTTATTTTTCCCTTTTTGAATTCCTTATCATTTTCGGCAAGTTCATAATATTTATCAATATATTTTCTGTATATAGAGGTTACTCCGGCAGCATATTCCGGTTTTTTCATACGGCCTTCGATTTTAAAGGAATCAATTCCCGCCTCTATAAGTTCAGGAATCCTGTCAACCATACACATATCCTTAAGACTTAACGGATAGCATTCCCTTTTACCGTTTTTATAAGGAAGTCTGCATGGCTGTGCGCATCGTCCTCTGTTACCGCTTCGCTCGCCAACCATGCTTGAAAATAGGCATGCACCGGAATAGCAATAGCACATAGCACCATGAATAAATGCCTCAATTTCGACACTTTCACCATTTTGAAATTTGCAATTATTATGAATATCTTCTATTTCCTGTAAAGATAGTTCTCTTGCAGGAACTACACGTTTTGCACCAAGATCCATAAGAAGGTTTGCACCGCCTTTTCCGGTTATAGTCATCTGAGTACTTACATGCAGTTCGACAGACGGAAAATTTTCCCTGATAATCCTGAAAACACCGAAATCCTGAATAATAGCACCATCAAGCCCCGCTTCTGCAAAAGGAGCAAAAAAAGCTTTAAATTCAGGGATTTCATTTTCTTTAAGCAACGTGTTTACCGTAAGATAAATCTTCTTGCCGTGCATATGGGCGTATTTTATAGCTTGAATAACTTCCTCATTCGAAAAATTATCAGCAAATGCTCTTGCTCCAAACCCCTGTCCGCCGAGATAAACAGCATCTGCTCCGGCATTAAATGCTCCAACCATTGTTTCATAATTTCCGGCCGGTGATAGTAGTTCAACTTTACGCATAGGTAAACAACCTCATTTTCTAAAAACAAAAATATTTAAAGGCTGCCGAACCGGCAGCCTTTGGATTACTTTTTCAGAGATTTAAGCTCTGTTTCCATCTGAATGATCTTTCTGGAATCCTCTGTTATGTCTGACTGAAGATTCTTAACGTTCTTCTCAGTATTCTCAAGTTTAATCTGAGTAGCAATAAGCTCATGCTTTATGTCATAAAGCTCTTTCTCCTTATCACTAAGCTGACCTTCAAGCATCTCAACCTGCTTTTTGGCCTTAAAATAATCATCTGCAATATTTAATTGAAGAAGTACGTTCTGTGTATCAAGTGGCTGTCTTTTAAAGCCATCCATTTTGTTATAATCGGCAATCTTATTATTAATATAAGAGGCAACCTTTTGTAGATATTCTTCACTCTCATATCCGCTCAGAGTAAATACCTTCCCCCCGATGATTACCTCGGTATCTGTCTTAGAAGCCATAACTATCCTCCCCATTCAGGCAACTTTTTATAATTTCTTATTTGACTGTTCCTCATATTAAGACGAGATTAAAGTCATAAGAGATTATATACTTTAAAACCACCCATTATCAATAGTATAGAGTGTTATTTTATAAAAATAATACCACAATATCATGTATTTGTCATCGGTAAGAGCCCAAGATGTTCGTATGCCAGATCTGTAACTATTCTGCCTCTGGGAGTCCTGCCTATTAGACCGTTTTTTAGAAGATACGGTTCATATACATCTTCGATAGTTCCTGAATCCTCTCCTATTGAAGCAGCCAATGTATCAAGACCTGCCGGTCCTCCTCCGAACTTTTCAATTAAAGTAAGAAGAAGCGTCCTGTCATTGTGATCAAGTCCCAGCTTGTCGACGTCCATAAGATCAAGTGCTGTTCTGGCTACCTCTTCGGTAATTATTCCATCATAACGAACCTGAGCATAATCTCTGACGCGTTTTAGAATTCTGTTTGCTATTCTTGGTGTTCCACGGCTTCTTTTCGCCATTTCCCTGGCACCGTTATCTTCTGTTTCCACCCCCAGAACTTTAGCTGATTGCTTGATTATCTGCATAAGCTCTTCCGTCTCATAGAATTCCATTTTATAAAGCATACCGAATCTGTCACGAAGAGGCGCTGACAGCATTCCGGCTCTTGTTGTCGCACCTATAAGTGTAAAATGCGGTAGGTCCAGTCTTATAGATCTTGCAGAAGGTCCTTTTCCGATCATAATGTCAATCTTATAATCTTCCATAGCAGGATAAAGAACCTCTTCCACCTGTCTGTTTAATCTATGAATTTCATCAATAAAAAGTACATCACCTTCTTTAAGGTTATTAAGGATTGCAGCGATTTCTCCGGGTTTCTCTATTGCCGGACCGCTTGTAACCTTACAATTAACCCCCATTTCGGCTGCAATAATTTCCGCAAGAGTCGTTTTACCAAGCCCCGGCGGTCCGTACAAAAGAATATGATCAAGACTCTGTCCTCTTTTTTTTGCAGCTTCTATTGAAACATTCAAATTCTCTTTTATTTTTGACTGTCCTATATAATCTTTTAGTCTTTTTGGCCTAAGTGAACCTTCAATCTTTTTATCTTCCTGAAGAGCTTCTGCATTAATAGCTCCGTTCCCCCGCTCTGCAGAAGTCCTTATAGTTCTTTTTTCCATACATCCACCATTTAGTTATTATATTAATTCTTTCAGTGCCATCTTTAGGATAGCTTCCGTGTCGTCCCCTTGGACACCTGTTGACATAACCTTTCGAACAGCTTTTGAAGCTTCTGAAAGTGAATAGCCAAGACTAACCAGCGCTTGAGTCGCTTCATTTTGAGGAGCGTCATCACCTTCAATTATCATATTGTTTTCGCCATCGCCTCCGGCTTTTCCTGAAAGAATATCATCGTTTGATATCTTATCCTTAAGCTCCAAAACCAGCCTTTCTGCTGTTTTTTTACCTACTCCGGGAGCTTTGCTTATTGATTTCGAATCACCCGACAAGATCGCAAATCTAAGATCATCAGGTGTCATAACCGATAAAATAGCCTGTCCGCCTTTGGGGCCGATACCGCTTACACTTATTAATAGTTTAAAAAACTCCAATTCATCTCTTGTTAAAAAACCATATAAATTCATGGCATCCTCACGAACGCTCATATAAGTATAAAGTTTAACATTTTCTCCTTTGGAAGGGAGTCTGTCAGCCGTATATGCTGATATATTTACATTATAACCAATACCGCCCACATCGATCACAGCAAGCAAATCGCGTTTTTCATCAAGTATTCCATTAACAAAAGCAATCATTTATTTAATATTTCCTTCGCACGGTTTATTTAAAAATCAAATTAAAATCAGTAATAATTCTATCATACCATTCGAAGATTAAGTCAGTTTTTTCTCTAATTGCTTCTATATTATTTTCTTTTGCCTTTTTTTCAAGTTCTTTAGACAGGTTGCCAAGTTCTATCGCGCCTATAAGTCTTGCGGAATTTTTCGTATTTTCAATAGCCAAGACAAATTCCTTATTTTGATGATTCTCAATATATTCAGCAAGCTTTTTCTTATTGTTATCCGCTGTTCTCATAAACATTCTGATAACAGAGATATAAACGCTTTCACTTCCGCATAACGAAAGTGCAAATACAGTATCAATATAGTGCAAATCCTTAAGTTTATTTATGTACAATTTATCTGTTTTTGATATTTCTTCTTTATCAAAAACAAGTAAATCATTTTCAGTAGTAGTATCTTTGGTCTGTGCCGCTTTATCTATATAGCTGTATTTAAATGATGGCAGATATTTTGCAAGCGTCTTCTCAAGTGCAACTGTATCGACAGGTTTAGAAAGATAATCATTAAAACCTGCCAAAAGATATTCTTCCTTTGCGCCCACAACTGCATTGGCCGTAAGTGCGATTACCGTTGTATCATTCTTTAAAAGATTTTGCTTCTTAAGATTTTGAAGTGTCTCAATACCATCCATCTCAGGCATCATATGATCAAGGAAAATAATATCGTAGTGCTTGAAGCTTACATATTCTATACACTTTGCACCGCTTGATGCAAAATCAGGATCTATTTTATTTCGCTTCAAAAGGCTCTTCATTACAGATAAATTCATGTCATTATCATCAACAACCAAAATATCGGCATGCTCTGCAACAAGAAATCTTTCATTGTGATCTTCCGTATTGGTTATAAGTGTTTCTTCATTTATCTCGCCAATATCACACCAATCTGTAACCTTTTGTTTTAAAACAAAAGAAAATTCAGATCCTTCGCCATATACACTCTTTACTAAAAGAGTGCTGCCCATCATTTCAAGAAGACTTGTAACAATTGCAATTCCAAGTCCTGTTCCTTCTATATTCCGGTTTCTTTTTTGATCGAATCTCTGGAAAGAAGCGTTCAGTTTGTTTATATCAGTATCTTTAATACCGATACCCGTATCAGAGACACGTACATCTATTTCAACATATTTTTTATCAATAGGTGTTCCTTCAATTGAGAGTGTCACACAGCCTTTTTCCGTATATTTAACTGCGTTAGTAAGTAGATTTAATATAATCTGCTTAATTCTGAAGTCATCGCCAAACATTCCTCTTGGCAGATGCGGATCTATATTCAGTTTAAATTCAAGATCCGTTTTCTTTATACGCGCCGAAATCATATTAATAATATCAACAAGCAAAGGGATTGTTTCATATTCAACACATATTATTTCAAGTTTTCCTTCTTCAATCTTTGAAAAATCAAGAATGCTGTTTATAAGTGAAAGCAGTGTTTTTGAAGCACTTTGAATATTATTGGCGTATCCTTTTATATCATCTCTTTTATTCTCCCTTAATATCATTTCATTCATTCCGATTATGGCATTTATGGGAGTCCTTATTTCATGGGACATCATAGCAAGGAAATCACTTTTTGCTTTTCCTGCAGCTATTGCAGCATCAGCTGAGTCCTGAAGCTTGTTATTCATTTCTTCCTGCCATTTTATAAGACTTCCAAGCAAATGATATATTACTAATATGCAAATGATTGAGGATAAAAATGCAATGGTACCATATAGAATTGTTCTTCCATAAATTGTAAAGAAGTTAAATGCTACAAAAACCGTAAAATCTGCCACCTTGGTTTTTTTTGCTATAAGAACCTTCAGAACACCGTCATAATCAGTAAATACGATTACCTTTCCCTCATCGTCCCCTGCTTTGTGATAAGGAAGATTTGCAATATTAGTCGATTTTTTGCCGGTCATCTGATAAGTACCGTGTGGATGATTTATAATAGTTCCTCTTGAATCGGTGAGAAAAGCATAGCTGTTTTCGGAATAGGAGCTTCCAAGTATTTCGACCAATTTATCAATATAAAAATCAATACCAAATACGCCCAGAAACTCTCCGGTTTTATTATCATATACTCTCTCCGAAAAAGTTATACAGTAATTACCTGTCTGGGCATCAATATAGGGTGTAGAAATATTAAAGCCGTCTTCAGAATTAATAGTATCCATATACCATTGTCTGTCTTCTACTTTGAAGCCCGACTCAGGTCTCCATCCGGTATTCATATATACTACCTGTTCAAAATCCTTATTTGCTATATATGATGCGGATATCTGATTATAACACTCAGTAATTCTGTCGAGATAATCAATTATTTCCTGTGAATCATTAAGTATTTCCGGCTTTGTTGAAATATTAACGCAAAACATATCAAGTATAGTTTTTTGAGAAGTTGTCCACTCTGTTACCTGGCTTTCATAATAACCGACCATCTGCTGCATTCTAGCATCACACCATCTGGTAGTCATCCAGCTTATGGAAGCCACGCTGACAAGCATTGAAAAACTCATTAATCCAATGATAATTATTCTGTATTTACTGCTTACTTTTGTAATTCTGCTGGCATCTTTTCTGTTCTTTTTGCGATTTTCACTCTTTACATAATTCGAGTAGCTTATTATCTGCTGAATACTTTCGGAAAGCTGTTTTGTTGCATCCTGAATACTCTGAAATCTCGCTTCATAATTTTTATCTTCATCAAATGCTCTTGAATCGGTATTGCTAAGAATCTGGTTCAAAGGAGCTTTTAAGTCACCTGTAACAGCCTTCAAAAAGTCATCCTTTGACTCCAAAGCTTCCTGTGCTTTTTCTTCATTTTTTCTTGTAATGAAATATAGAATGAAAATTATAAAGAATATGATTATATTCAGACTCATGCCAAGGAATAGCCATAAATATGAATCATGGTATAATTCCCAGTCATTAATACTAACAATTAGGTACCATCCGGAATTCGTACCGGTCGCAAACAGGTTTTCATGAAAAAGACCTTGAGGAAGTTTGGTAGAAACTGTTTCATTTGATGTCTTAGCAAGATTGAAAATACCAATATAGTCAGGATATACATCTAAAAGGTTTGCACCAACATATTGTTGGTCACTGCAGCCCGCAATAATACCATCTTCAGTTACAATTACAGAGGTGTTATTGTCTGAAATGGATATCTTCTGAATTTCATTTTGAATATGTGAAAGAGTGTAATCAATAGCAAATACGTCATTATTATTTTCGAGGGAAACGGAAACCGTGTAGCAAATAGCACCTGTAACCGCATCAATATAGGGTGCGCATACATAAGTATTACCGTTATTTTTTATAGCACCTTTAAACCATGTTCGCTCAGTCTGGTCATAATCCTCAAGCTCAAGATCCGGAATAATATGCCAGTCATATCCAGCAACATAAACATTAAAGCCCACACCATCCGTTTCCTTAATGATTTTGTCCTTGGATTCATAGATAAATGCTTCCAAAGCACTTCTATCATTTACAAGTGGCTGTGCCTTAATTGCATACTGTGCTGTTAAATTTTTAGCATTATTTATCCCGTTTTCAAGTTCAGCTCCAATACTCTCAAGCTGATACTTTCCTGAACTTATTGTTTCATCGGCAGTAGTCCTGAAAACCAGAAAAAAATTGATGCTTGTAACAATAATCAGTGTAATAAGAACAAAGATAATAATGCCCGCTGCGTGTTTGTTCTTTTTCACCTAAAATACCTCAAATGAGTTTACAGCAGCTTCGCATTTTCCCCATACTTAAGCATCATCCCGGCAATGAAACCGTTTAAAAAACCCGTAAGCGCCCCGGATAACATAAGTAAGGGAATGTAATAAAAGATTCCTGATGTTTTTACTATAAAAGCCGCAACAAGGAGCTGTCCCATATTATGAGCAAGCCCCCCGCAAATGCTTACGCCTTTTATATCAAAAAGGTCAAGTTTTTTTATAACTACCATTACAATAAAGCTTATTGCAGCACCTGTTACGGAAAATAAAATTCCAAACAGGCTGCCAAACAAAAAGCCTGAGAGAACAATTCGTAAAACATTTATGAGAATACCTTCATATTCTCCGTAAGAAAAAATAATAAGTACTATTACCATGTTGGGGAGACCAAGCTTCATGCCCGGTACTCCTCCAAAAAAAGGAATCAATGTTTCAATATACGAAAGTAACATCGCATAAGAAAGCAATAATCCAAGTAATGCAATTTTGCCGGTGGCAGAAATATTATTCTTCATATCAGTAATCAGACATTTTTAAGAGCTTTAACTATAGTCATTTCAATAACATCACTCTTGGTACCGACAATTACATCCTCTGCTATACTTGCAACAATAGACTTTTCGAGCTCGTCCCATGCTTTTAAGTTTGCATCATTTTCAGGCGAAGGATCTTCAATTTCCTCATTAAGTGAGTCTTTATAATCAGAAAGGTACCATGCAGCACTAAGATTTCCTACTCCGTCAAAGCCATCATATATTCCCATGCTTCCGAATCCTACATTTGTACCGCCATATTCCTGTTGAAGTCTTGCAACATAGTCAAAATCCATCAATCCGGTTTCAATTATATCTGCAATTTTACCCATGAAGCCTTTTGCCAGGGCGTTTTGTTTTGAAGAAGAAACAGAAATAAGTTCTTCTTTCTTTTCATAATTCATTTCAGTTTTTGCCGTCAGCTTAAGACAACAGTAATTCTCAAATTTCTCAAACCATAACAAGGCTGAAAAATCCTTTGTGATCTGTCCGAGCATCAAAGCTGTTTCTTCAAACAACAGCTCCATCTGCAAATTATCTTTATGCTTAAGGTTACACTCTTTCAGAAAATCCGAAGCTTTTTCAAAATCAGCTTTCATAACGTTATCTTTGCAATTGATAACAAGCTTCTGTGATGTTACTATCGGTTCACCCTCAATTTCTTTATACTTTTTGCTCATATTCCTCTCCTCATAAGTATTATATTAAAATATTGTGTTACAAATTAATTACTTCCGTTAAATTTAAGACAAAGCATAGTTATATCATCAAATTGCGGTGCATCTTTTACAAACTGATATATACGTTCTCTTACTTTTTTATCAAGTTCAGCAGGCGATGCCTCCATATTTTCATTAAGTGCACTTAGCATTCTGTCTGTACCAAACAGATCATTTTTTGAATTTGTTGCTTCAGTAACACCATCTGTATAGATGTATAATGTATCTCCTTTATCCAAATAAATTTCACCGCCCCTAAAAACAAGCCCTTCCATTGCAGCAAGCGGAGGTGAATGTTTCTCTTTGACTATTTCAAAGGACCCGTTGTTTTTCTTTAGACATGGATATTCGTGACCTGCATTTGCGTACCGAAGCCTTCCTTCCGAAACAGTTAGAATCCCAAGCCATGCTGTGACAAAAAGTTCAAGGTCATTTCCTTCGCAAAGTTGATTATTAACCTTTGAAAGAATGGTACTGGGATTCATTTTCCTTGAATACAATGTCTGATTCTTTATAATTGCTCTTGCTACCATCATAAAAAGAGCAGCCGGAACTCCTTTACCGGAAACATCCGCTATAACAATAGCCAGGTGATCCTGATCTATCATAAAAAAATCGTAAAAATCGCCGCCAACTTCCTTTGCCGGAGTCATGGATGCATATAAATCAAATTCAATTCTTTCCGGAAAAGGCGGAAAGAGTCTTGGCAAAATATGCTCCTGTATTCCGGAAGCTAATGCAAGGTCCCTGTCCGCAATAGCTTTTTCCCTTCCCTGCACAACATTAAGTATGCAGTACATAAGAAGCAGAAAAAGCATTATGACACCATTGATTATAGAAAGTCCGTAAATTCTTACTGTAATAATTGATACTATTGTAGGGCCAAGAACATACATAAATAGTGTTACAATCTGATAACTCTGAAGTTTTTTTCTCTCCAATACGATCACAGTCAGTGTACAAATTATTGAAAAGGAAACATAAATCAATGAAATAAGATAGTAATCAGTCCTGTGGTAGAAGCCTTCCTGGTCAACATAAAAATAAAATTTTGTAAAAACATTTGATACGCTTAAAAGAATGGATACTAAACAACCATAAAATTGAAAACCATCAATCAGTTTTATGGTTTTCTTATCAATATCAAGAAAGTTCTTTGTGTATTTCCAAAAAAAGAAAACCTCTAAAGGAGCACACAAATAGTACAACAGATTATCTGCAAAATTTATGTACGAAAGCTCCCGAACACCATCAACAAGCCAGGCAACCGAATCAGTAAAAACACCGAAATATGCAGCATTTAAAAGATATAAAAACCACTTAAGATCATTACCTGTTTTTTGGACATCTATAAGACAGCATATGTAGAGTATATACCCCATAAACATGCCAAAAATATCACCGCTTATATTAAAAATATATACAGGTTTGAGATCTGAAAGTCCCCTTACAAAGACAAATTGAACGCTCAATAATAAAAGAACCAGATAAATAATTGAGGCCAAAATAGCCCTTTGTTTTTGCTTTTTAGAAATAAAATCCATTTTAAATCCATCCGGTAAATTACAGATTCTTTATGATCGTGGTCTTATTTTGCCCATCTGTATATTCATACAAAACTTCATCCATACTTTGTTTAACCATATAGATTCCTAAACCACCTATTTCTCTCTCCTCTGCTGAAAGAGAAATATCCGGATCGTCCTTGGCAAGCGGATCGTAGTGCACCCCACTGTCAATCAGCGTAATAATTACACGATTATCACTGTCCACATCGAAAAGTATCTGCGCTTTCCCGATTTTATCATGATAGGCATAATGAGCAATATTAACGTATAATTCCTCGACAGCCATATCAATCTTAACCTGATTTTTCATATCGCATTCTGCATTTTCAAGCTCAGTATCAATAAACTCAAGTACCTGCGTCAGATTTTCGATTGTTGCATCAACTACAAGTTCTTTCATGTCCTTACCCTTTAGCTTAACCAAATTCTAAAGTATCAGTTTCATTTGGAAGAATATATTTTTATGGTCAAAAATCACATTTTTTCATATTAAATAGCAGGATAAACATAGTTATCCTGCTGGTAATTTATCTATGAAAAATCATTCTATCGTAAGAATATCAGAAAAGCCTGTTACTTCAAAAATCTCATTAACTTCCTCTGAAACGTTCTTAACAACCATTTTGCCCTGCTTGTTCATTGTTTTCTGAGAAGACAAAAGGACACGAAGACCTGCACTGGAAATATATTCCAGACTGGAAAGATCAAATACAAGATTCTCAACACCTGCAAGAGCTGACTTCAGTTCTTCCTCAAGTGTTGGTGCCGTAGTTGTATCAAGTCTGCCTTCAAGGCCAACTACCAATTGTTTATCCTGTAAATCTTTTTTAATGTTTAACATCTATTAAACCTCCTCACAAAATTATTATTTTTAATAATATAGTATATTGTACACTATTCAGTAAACAAATGTAAAAAGTTTATATTTTTTTTAAAGTATTTTCACTTTATCCTGCTTTTCCCTCAATATCCTCGATCTGAGCAGTATAAAGATGGTAATAATCTCCTTTTTTAGCCATTAGTTCCTCATGAGTTCCGCACTCTGTGATACCACCGTTATTTATATACATTATTTTGTCGCAGCCTGTAATTGTTGAAAGCCTATGGGCAATAATAAAGCTTGTTCTTCCGGAAAGCATAGCATTAAGGCCCTTCTGCAGATCTTTTTCAGTCTGAACATCAATACTGGAAGTAGCTTCATCCAAAACAAGAATAGCAGGATCTGAAAGCAGCGTTCTTGCAAATGATATAAGCTGTTTTTGTCCCTGTGAAAGTAGTGAACCTCTCTCCTTAACTTCTGTATCGTAACCATTGCTCATATTTCTGATAAAGGGATCGGCACATACCGTTTCCGAAGCTTTTATTATTTCTTTTGAAGTAGCGTCCAGTTTTCCGTATCGTATATTGTCTTCTATGGTACCTGAAAAAATAAAGCTGTCCTGAAGCATTATTCCCATCTGTTCTCTGAGAGATTTCAGTGTTACCTTAGAAATATCCTGACCATCTATAAGAATTCTTCCGCTGTCAACATTATAAAATCTTGAAATAAGGCTTACGATAGTACTCTTTCCTGCTCCTGTAGGTCCCACAAGTGCCACGCTTTCACCGGGCTCAACAGAGAAAGAAACATTATGTAATACTTCCTCACCCTTTTCGTAGGAAAATGAGACGTTTTCAAATTCTACTTTTCCTTTAAGCTGCTTCATTTTTACTGCATCATCGGAATCATTAATTGTTACCGGTTCATCCATCGTTTCAAAAATACGCTCAAGATATGCGATATTATTAATAAAACCATTAAAAATATTTCCAAGGTTCATTATTGGCTGCCAGAATCTGGAAGCATAACTGGAAATTGCTACTATTGTTCCAAGTGTCTGATTACCTCCTGCAAAAATCACAAGTCCAAAGAAATATATCGCAGCTCTTACAAATACGGAAATTGTATCAATTCCGGGCCATACTAAAGTACTGTAAAAGATTGCTTTCATCCAGGTTTTTCTGCAGTCTCCCGAAAGTTCTTTGAAAATTTTTGCGTTTTCATCTTCTCTTGCAAAAATCTGAGTAATACGAGCTCCGACGATATTCTCCTGCAGATATGCATTCAGATTTGAATTCTTATTTGAAACCATCTGCCATGCTTTTCTTTGCTTTTCTTTTATCCAGAACATAAATATCATTAGAATCGGCACACCGCCAAGCACTACAAGGCTTAGCTGAACATCTACGGCAAACATGAATATGACTATAAAAATAAGATTAAGTATTTCAAGCACTACGTTAATCAATCCGTTACTAAGCATATCTGAAACAGAATTTACATAGTTTACGACCCTTACCAGAATCTTTCCGTGCGGTCTGTCATCATAATACTGAAAAGGAAGCGCCTGCAAATGCTCATAAAGATCGTGTCTTATCTGATAGATAATATCCTGACTGACACTGACCATTATTTTAGACCTTATTGTTGAAAATAATATGCTTAATGCATAGAAAAACACAGAAAGGCATACAAGATAAAAAAGCATATTCTTATTGTTTTCCGGTATAGCTGCATCCAGTGCTTTCCTGACTATTATCGGATTAACGAGTGCTGTTATTCCGGCAATGCCACTTAAAGAAAAGGCGATTAGCATTTTTAACAGATGCTTCTTTATATACTCAGAAGCTCTTAATAAATGCTTTATATCAAAAGGTTCTTCTAATATTTCATCCTGCTTATATGTATTCCTAGCCATACTTATGCCCCCATTTGTAATTTTACAAGATCGGCGTAATAGCCACCCTTTTTAATCAGTTCTTCATGTGTACCGCGTTCTGTTATTTCTCCATGCTGCATGATCAGAATCTGGTCTGCATTTTTTGTTGTTGAAATTCTCTGGGCTATTATTATCTTTGTACATTTAAAATCAAGCGAATCAAGATTTTCCTGTATAGCCTTCTCAGTCTCAAGGTCCACAGCGGAAGTTGTATCATCAAGTATAAGAATTGAAGGCCTTACTGCGAGTGCTCTTGCGAGAGATATTCTCTGCTTTTGGCCACCTGACAGTCCAACACCCCGCTCGCCGACAATTGTTTCATAGCCCTCAGGCATTTTGGCAATAAAATCAGAAGCCTGCGAATACTTTGCGTATTTTAGTACATCTTCCTTACTTAGGAACTGATCACCGTATGCAATATTTCCGTCTATCGTATCGGAGTACAGCAGAACATCCTGTGTCGCAAGTCCTATATTTTTTCTAAGCTGCATGAGTTTTATGTCCTGCACATTAACACCATCAATAAGAACCTGCCCCTCAGTAGGCTCATAAAATCTTGGAATCAAATGTATAAGTGATGTTTTACCGCACCCTGTCTCTCCCATAATCGCAATTGTCTGTCCAGGCATAGCAGTAAATGAAATATGTTTTAATACAGGAAGCTTTCCATCTGTGTACATAAAGCTTACATCTTTAAATTCAACTTTGCCGTCAAATCTGTTAGGCATAAGTGCAGTATATTCCTTGTCAACTATTTCCGGTTCTGAATAGTAAATTTCCATAACCTTTACAGCTGCAGCTGAAAATCTCTGAAATTCGTTCATAACGTTTCCAAGCTGTCTCATTGGGTTGGCTATAGCCCAGATAAGTCCGGAAAAAGCAACATATTCTCCCATTGTCATTTCGGAATTTATCAAAAAAAGACCACCTATCAAAAGAAGAATAACCGGTAACAGGTTAGCAAATGTTTCAACTATCGGAAAATATTTAATCCAGATATTTGCTGTCTTTTTATTTGTATCTCTGTAATCCTTATTGCATTTATCGAATTGTTCTATCTCATAATCTTCTCGTGCAAAAGCTTTAACAACACGATTTCCTGATATATTTTCCTGAGCAATTGTATTCATTGCAGCAAGCTTTTCACGAAGAAGTGCATGCATGGGGGCTACTTCTGTTTTAAACTTTATGATCACAATAAAAATTACAGGAGCTACAGCAAGTAAACATAATGCCATTTTCCAGTTCATGAACAGAAAATATATGCCAACCGCGGTTATCAAAGAGATGGCTTCAACAACCATTCGTATGACCCATGCAACCATATGACGTACTGCATCAAGGTCACCGGTTACTCTGGTCATTAAATCTCCGGTTCTGTAAGTACTGTAAAACTTCATATCCTGTCTTTGTATCTTGTCATAAAGATAATTTCTTATCCTGAATAAAACTCCCTGGGACACCTTCTCATATCCGTAGCAGTCAATATAAACAATAAAGCATCTAAGAATCGTAAATGCGATCATCATTATCAGCAATCTGTAAAACTCTTCAGAATGCTCATTAAAATATACTCTGGCTTCGGGACCCGTTAAAAACTTATCTACTATCTGTGATGAAAAAAACGGTACTGTAAGCTGCATCATATTATAGGCAACAGTACCCAATATAGAGATAACATAAATTAGCCTATAGCCCTCCATATTATCCCAAAGCCATTCCAGTCTTGTCCTTGGAAACTTCCATTTTCTGCCATACATTTTCATAATACTCACCCCGTTTTTTGTAAAAAAATATAAGCAATATAATAGTCAGAAACTATAGAAGTTCCTAACCATTTATTGCTTATCTTAGTACAATTTCTTGCTATAGTGGTGATTTAATTTTTAGAATATTTGTATTCAATATTTCGTATTTGAATACAAGTTAATTGTTTACTATCTTACCATCGAATCAATGTTACCATTACCCTCAATTGTTACAACAACTTTATGCGGAAGACATATTATTGATTCACCTGCTTTTGATATTTCTCCCTGATTTATACAAAGCTTATCCGGGCAGTTAGCACTTTTAACATAACAATACCCATTTCCGATTTCTATTATATTTATATCACCATTTTCGCTTTTTACTTCAAATTCAGTGTCTATATCAAGAGGTAATTCCTTTATTATTTCGCCGTTAACCGATATTACCGCTTTGGTACCATTTTTAGAAAAAATTTTCCCAAAAATTAGTAGTAGCAAAGAAAGAATAATGACAGTAAGCAGAAGAATGTATGTTTTAACTCTTCTTTCCATCTTATTTTCTCCAAAAGTGTAGATTTTTTATCAAACAAGTTTTTATGAATACATCTATAGTCATAAACTATTATATGATATTTTCTTTAAGACAAGAAAGTAAAATTACACGGTATTTTCATAAAAAAAAGCCTCAGTTTCCAAAACGAAAACTGAGGCGAATTTGTTTGCTGTTTTTTGAACAGTTTTATTTGATTACGTGTACCCAACCTTCGGGAGCTTCTATTTCACCCATCTGAATACCTGTAAGAGTATCATAAAGCTTTTTAATAACAGGTCCCATCTCATCCATTCCTGATTCAAAGCAGATTTCCTTGCCATGATCATTAATTTTACCAACAGGACTGATAACTGCAGCTGTACCACACAAGCCCATTTCCTTAAATTTATGAACTTCATCCAATCTTACAGGTCTTTCATCAACAGTAAGTCCAAGATAGTCTCTGGCAACCTGTACAATTGATCTTCTTGTTATTGAAGGAAGAATGGAGTCTGTGAAGGATTTGGGAACTACAAGATTTCCGTCTTCATCAACAAAAAGAATATTAGCACCACCGGTCTCTTCAATGTATGTTCTGCTCTGTGCATCAAGGTAAACATTCTCTGCAAAGCCTTCTTCATGAGCTGTAACAATAGCATGAAGGCTCATTGCATAGTTGAGTCCTGCCTTAATGTTACCCGTTCCATGCGGAGCTGCTCTGTCAAAATCACTTATTTTTACAACGATTGGCTTAGCTCCACCTTTGAAGTAAGGTCCTACAGGTGTTACAAAAATTCTAAACTGATATTCATCAGCAGGCTTAACTCCGATAACATTGCCTGTTGCAAACATCAAAGGTCTGATATAAAGAGTAGCACCGCTTCCAAAAGGCGGAACCCAATCCTCATTTGCCTTTACTACTTCTTCTACAGCCTTAATAAATCTCTCTGCGGGAAACGCAGGCATTTCAAGGCGTTTAGCTGAGTCTTCCATTCTGCTTGCATTAAGATCAGGTCTGAAGCAGACAATATGTCCGTCTTCTGTTTCATAAGCCTTGAGTCCCTCAAAAACCTCCTGTGCATAATGAAGAACACCTGCATCTTCACTAAGTACAATCTTAGCATCTGTTGTAATCTCACCATCATCCCACTTGCCATCCTTATAATTAGATACATAGCGGTAATCTGCTACATGATAATTAAATCCAATGCTTGACCAGTCCAAATTTTTCTTACTCATAATAATTATGCTCCTCCTAAAAATTCCGATCAGTTCAGGGGATGAAATTTACTCCCAAGCCGATTTAATTTAACACTTTAAAGTGCCAACTTTTAATAAATAATATAATTATATTATATCAAGTGTCAAGGTGTATAAATAAGCATTAAATTCACATGGCATACATTACAAAATTAATGTGCTATAAAATCATTTATCGAATTTGTCATCTGTTCCAATACCGGTCCTTATTTCATTATTTTCTGTTTCCGTATCATCATTTACCGGATCCGTCTTTTGAGGAAGCACCTGTTCAATATATCTTTTATTCTTCTTATAAAATTTAAAAATTTTTCTCCAGGTAGATGCTTCATTATGAACATAATACTTAGAGTTGTCAGCTTCACTTAATTTTACAATTCCGTTCTCATCCATATATGCCGTATCAATATACACAGAAGTGTCACGAGGTAGTTTTTTTGCTCTTAACTTTTTCATAGTTACGTGACCGCATAAAGTATAAATACATGCAAATACAGGAACCCCTATAATCCAGCCTATAGGCCCCCATATGCCACCAAACAGCATAATTGCAAAAATTACCCAAAAGCTTGAAAGACCTGTTGAATTGCCAAGAATCAAGGGGCCAAGAATATTTCCGTCAATTTGCTGTAGAATAACAATTACAATCAGAAAAGCAAGTGCTTTAAAAGGATTGATCATTATAAGCAGTATAAGACCAAAACCGCCGCCTAAATATGGTCCAAAGAAAGGAATAAGATTTGTTATTCCTACTCCAAAAGCAAGTACAATAGGATATGGAATTTTCAAAATGCTAATAGCTATAAAGCAGATAATTCCAACTATTACAGAATCAACAAGCTTTCCCATTAAAAATCCTGTAAATGTATGATGCGCATATCTGAAAGCACCTATGACTTCATTAGCCATTTCTTTTCTAAGAAATGCATAGCAAAGCTTTTTTCCCTGACCGATAAATGTTTCCTTTGAATTAAGGACATATACAGCAACCACTATTCCTACAATAAGATATAAAAATATCTGTATGATACTCATCATACTCTTTGACAGTGTAGTTATCATTGTTGAAAGATTGGGAACTACAAAGTCCTTAAACATATTGTTTATGGTTGTAGAATACTGTTCAAGTAATGAATCCACAGCCCTCCTGACAGCAGGATTATCATCGAGATATTTATCCATAAATCTTTGGAGGTTATTGGCATAATACGGGAAATTACGAATAATGTCGCGAATGCTTTTTATAAGCTGTGGAATAAGAACCATTAGCATTGCATACATCACAGTAAAAAACAGAATCATTGTAAGTGCTACACTTATCTGTCTTACTTTTTTTCTCTTTTTAAAATATTGAATTTCAGAAAGATTTATGCCGTTAAATCTGTAAATTGAATAAATCCATTTTTTCTCAATCATATTTAGGAGTGGGGTTAGAATATACCCAAGAACACATCCTATAATAATCGGAGTAAGGATTGAAAAAAGGTGATTTAATGCTTTAGTGAGCTTACCACCATTAAATATCACATAATAAATCAGCATAATGGCCAAACTGCACAAAATTACAGAAACCATTATGCTGATCTGTTTTTTACCAGGCTTCCATCTCATAGAAGAACCCCCCGCTTACTTTTTTTCATACATTTCTATAAATCTATTATATCCATCTGTAAGCGATTAGTAAAATAATTATAACTGCTCAAGCTTATAAACAAGACTGTCCATAAAATCAGGCTCATACTCTTCTATTTTTCCTGCATCACATTTTGATGAAAACTCAGGATCAAGAGGAATTCTGGCAAGAACATCAAGTCCGTTTGCAGAAGCATAAGAGTCAATTTTGCTCTCACCGAAAACATAAATCGGTTTATTGCAGTGGGGGCAATTCATATAGCTCATATTTTCAACAAGGCCAAGCACGGGAACATTCATCATTTTTGCCATATTAACTGCTTTTTCCACAATCATGGAAACAAGTTCCTGTGGTGTTGAAACTACTATTATTCCATCTACCGGAAGAGACTGAAAAACAGTAAGCGGAACATCTCCTGTTCCGGGAGGCATATCTACAAACATATAGTCTATATCACCCCAGTTTACTTCTCCCCAGAACTGTTTAACAACCCCCGCAATAACAGGACCTCTCCAAATTACAGGATCTGTATCGTTATCCATAAGAAGGTTGATAGAAACAAGCTTTATTCCATTCTCAGATTCTGAAGGAATCATATTGCCGTTGTCATCAGCATATTTAATTTGTGATGCTCCAAACATTTTAGGGATTGAAGGGCCTGTAATATCCGCATCAAGAACAGCTGTCTTATAGCCCTTTTTATTCATTGCACAAGCTGAAAGGCCTGTAACAAGGCTCTTGCCTACACCGCCTTTACCGCTGACAACTCCAATGACTTTTTTTACGCTGGAGCCATTTGCAAGGTTAACGCGAAAGCTTGCTTCACTCTCCTTTCTAAAATCTTCAGGAGTCTTCTTTTTCTTTTCTTCTGACATTTATAAAACCTCTCATATATATTTATAAAGCAGTAATTATCTGCTTATTTTCACATCAATAAGATTAACAAAATCATCCTTATCCCCAAGATATTCGCTGATTATATATCTCGGTCTGTTTTTTGTCTCAAGGTAGATTTTTCCTATATATTCACCTATAACGCCAAGAGAGATCATGGTAAGACCTCCAATAGCCCAAATTGATAAAACAGTTGTTGTCCATCCCGGAATTGTATTACCTGTAAAGTGCCTTACAAGCGAATAGATGAGAATTATGATACTGACCGAAAAAATAGCAACACCCAGTCCGGAAATCATTCGTATAGGTTTAACACTAAGTGAAGTAATTCCTTCAAAAGCAAAGGAAAGCATCTTCATTAGGGGATATTTACTCTCTCCCGCAAAACGCTCCGCCCTCTCATAGTAAACAATATCTGTCTTTAAACCAATCATGGGAACGATCCCTCGTAAAAACAGATTAACCTCAGAATATTCTGAGAGCATCTCAAGTGCTTCACTGCTCATAAGTCTGAAATCAGCATGATTATATACTATATCTGCGCCCATTTTATTCATGAGCTTATAATACCCCTGAGCTGTTCCCCGTTTAAAGAAAGTGTCAGTCTGCCTGCTGCTTCTTACACCGTAAACGATTTCAGCACCTTCCTTATATTTTTCAAGCATACCGTCTATTGCATTAATGTCATCCTGCAGATCGGCATCCATTGAAATCGCAACATCACATACACTTCTTACAGTCATCAATCCTGCAAGAAGTGCATTCTGGTGGCCTCTGTTCCGGGAAAGCTTAACTCCCTGAAACAAAGGATTTTTCTTATGTAGTTCATCTATCTGCTCCCAGGTGGTATCTGCGGAACCGTCATCCACAAATACCACTCTGCTTGATGATGCTATTACACCATCCTTTATGAGCCGACCCATTTTTTCTTCAAGTCTCTTTGAAGTCTCCGGCAATACCTCCTGTTCGTTATAGCAGGGAATTACCATAAACAATCGTATATCATTTCGCATTGATATAGTTAACCAATCCTTCACAATCAATTATTTTTTGCATAAAAGGCGGAAATGCCTGTCCCTGGTAGCTTTTACCTGTTGTCTCGTCAGTAATTACACCTGTATCAAAATTAATACTTACCGTATCACCGTCATTTATTTCCTTTGCAGCTTCCTCACATTCAACAATGGGCAGGCCAATGTTTATACTGTTTCTGTAGAAAATTCTGGCAAAAGTCTCAGCTATTACACATGAAACACCTGCAGCCTTTATAGCTATAGGAGCATGTTCTCTTGAAGAACCGCATCCAAAGTTCTTATTCGCAACAATAATATCACCTTTTTTAACATTTTGAATAAATGTCTTGTCTATATCTTCCATACAATGAGCTGCAAGCTCCGCATGATCGGTTGTATTTAAATATCTTGCGGGGATAATTACGTCTGTATCAACATTATCACCGAATTTAAAAACGCTTCCTCTTGCTTCTTTCATATTCCCTTTCACCTTTCATAGTAATGCTTATTAAGTTATTTCTTGCCTGAGTAAATAAATTGATTATAATTCACTTGGCTGTGAAAGCTTACCTGTAACCGCACTTGCAGCTGCAACAGCAGGTGAAGCAAGGTAAATCTCTGAATCTGTAGCTCCCATTCTGCCGACAAAGTTTCTGTTTGTTGTGGAAACACATCTTTCGCCGGAAGCAAGAATACCCATATATCCGCCAAGGCAAGGACCACATGTAGGTGTAGAAACAACTGCGCCGGCTTCAATAAAGGTTTTCAAAAGTCCCTCATCCATAGCCTGCATATATATGGCCTGAGTAGCAGGAATTATAATGCATCTGATACCTTCAGCCACTTTTCTGCCTTTAAGAATTTTAGCAGCCATACGAATATCATCTATTCTTCCGTTTGTACAAGAACCGATAACGACCTGATCGATTTTTATTTCATCAATCTCATCAAATGTATGAGTATTCTCAGGAAGATGAGGAAATGCTACTGTCGATTTAAGTGTTGAAAGGTCTATAGTATATTCTTCATCATATTCAGCATCTGCATCCGCTTCGAATATTTTATATTCTTTTCCCGGTGCATGTTCTTTCAAATATTCCAAAGCCTTCTCATCAACAGGGAAAATACCGTTTTTTCCACCTGCTTCAATTGCCATATTTGCAATTGTAAATCTGTCATCCATTGAAAGCTCTTTTACTCCATCCCCTGTAAATTCCATTGATTTATACAGAGCACCGTCAACTCCAATCATTCCTATAATGTGAAGTATGACATCTTTACCGCTTACATATTCATTAAGTTTACCGGTAAGATTAAATTTAATTGCGGAAGGAACCTTAAACCATGCCTTACCTGTAGCCATTCCGGCTGCCATATCTGTAGAACCGACACCAGTACTGAAAGCACCGAGAGCACCGTAAGTACATGTATGTGAATCTGCTCCAATTATAAGATCTCCCGGAACTGTAAGCCCTTTTTCCGGAAGAAGCGCATGTTCAATTCCCATCTGCCCAACTTCAAAATAGTTCGTAATTGAATTTTTTCTGGCAAATTCACGAACACATTTACAGTTTTCTGCAGATTTAATATCTTTATTCGGAACAAAATGATCCGGAACAAGTGCAATTTTGTCCTTATTAAAAACTCCTTTTGTTCCGATTTTATCCATTTCCTTAATCGCAACCGGACTTGTTATGTCATTACCCAGTACAAGGTCCAGATCCGCTTCAATAAGCTGTCCGGACTTAACTTCCGAAAGTCCGGCGTGTGCTGCCAGAATCTTCTGGCTCATCGTCATACCTGCCATTTACAATCACTCCCAACCTTTCCTTAATCACTTGTTTTCGTTACAATCTGTATATATCTTGAATAAAGATACCATATTTAGCGTTTTTTGTAAAAAATAACAACTACTGAATAAACAATCAAAACAGCAATGCCAATACAGCTAAGAATAATTCCCGGATAAAAACCTTCAGGTTTAAACTCAGCAGTAATTTCATGAACTCCTGCAGGTATATTAAGTGCCATCATACCATAATCAGCCTCAATTATTTCAGCAGGCTTCCCGTCTATTTTTACAGAAAATCCCTTCATATTCGGAATTGAAAAAAACATAATTTTCCCTGAAAGAAGGTTACTGGTCATTGCATAAAAACCATTTGTATCAGGTACAAATTTCATGCATGAGCTTGCAGCCCTGTCAAAACAGTTCTGATTAAAAACATCCTGCGGCATTTCCTCATTATAATATGATTTCGGCAATTCGCTTATAACATTTTTATACTTTTCAAAATCCTTATCGGATAAAATAACAGCAACAGACAAAAGTCTATCCTTTAAGCCATCGTCAATCTTTTCCCATTCTGATTTCTTTATGCAATAATCATAGGTAAATCCCATCGGAATATAGTTCATATTCCTGTAAATATCTATTCCATTCTCAGAATTCACATATCCAAAGCCATCTAATCCCTTACCTGTAGTAAAAAATCCTTTATCATTTATCAGTGAATTCTCAAGATAATACTTATTTGAAAGTATTGCTCTCAGCCCTATACTTTCTTTAGGAATTCTTGTTTCAACCGTTCTTTTAATTTCTTCTGTACCGTATAAAAAATCAAAGGTCTTCGAAGGTATGGTGCTTATGAAGCTATGTAGAGACCCATATCCCCAGAACATATCATAATTTGTAGCAGTATCATCTGTTTCTGTTCTGTAAAATTCATCATCATCCAGATCAGGGCTTGAATACAGCATCTGCTTTTCCCATTGTTCTTTACCATAATTACTTATAAGACCACTACCGTTTTTAAGAACAATATGCAGTGATATTATTGAAGCCATAACGGTAAAAACGAGCATTATTTCCAGTCTCATAATTGGTTTCTTAAGTATAAGACCTTCACCTTTCCAAAAAGGAAGCTTTATCTTTCTAATACATTTTGGTGTCACAAAGACCGATATGATCAGGAGTAAAAGGATTACTGCCGTCCCAATAACATCTCTCCAGTATATTTTTTCATTGGAAATCAAAGCCATATATACAACGTCACCGTAGTCGTCATATGAAGGTAATATCGATATCAAAAGAATCAGAAGAAACAAAAGAGATGTTATCAGTGTACCTTTTTTTAATTCTTCGCTTCTGCCGCGCTCAATCATTTTCGCTGTTACAAGCGACATTATCAGAATAGGCATATAAAACCATCTGGCATAGTAGCTTTCATTAAATAGTGAAAATGCTGAATTACCAACGGGAATCATTGCCATAATAAGACATACCAAAAGAAGTCTTTTATGATTGTCTTTTTTATTTTTCTTTGAAATAAAATATGCTATAACACCGGATAATCCAAAGAGAGGCAAAAAAACGGCCAAGGATGCATTTTTTACCGGACTTGTATAGAATACTGTTCCTTTGCCTATAATGTCCGGTATCATAACCATGCTCTTTAAAATATCCCAAAGCATGTTCATGCTTTCATAGGAAACAACATCATATCCAAGAAGTATATTGGAAAGTCTGCTATTTCCGGATACTCCCAAAACAGCCTGAAGAATATAAAATCCACCGATCATTACTCCCAGAACTCCACCGCTTAATGCTCGCAAAAACATTCTGGCTACATGTACGGACCTGTTTCCCGGAACGTAGCATATAACAAAATATAGCAATAGAAAAATCACTTCTCCAAAAAAGAAATAATAATTTATAACAGCCATAAAAGTTGTCATAAGTGTAAAAAATATAATTTTTTTACCGCTGGGAATAAAAAGCCAATGATCCTTATGATGATCAATCTCCATAAGCTTTTCAAAAGAATAGAGATACAACGGAAAAAAGCATACAATGTCAGTAAAATGATTAAATACTATATTACAGGCATTAAATCCTGAAAACGCATATAATAATGCGCCTATCATTGCAGCTTCGTCACGTACAACCTTTTTTCTTATATAGAAATATGCAGTCATTGAGCATATGCATATTTTAATAGCCATCAAAAAAGGCATCATGTATGGAATAGTTTCCTCGGGAAAAGGTATGGTCATCCAAAAAAACGGACTCCCCAATAAATAAAAAGAAAAGCTGCCTATAAGAGAACCGCCTAAATCCATATTCCACAGATAGAAAAAATTACCGTCTCTAATGGCTCTATGGGCTACCGTATAAAAAGGAATCTGTTGAACATTGTAATCCCCATAATAGAAAAACGGCATGCCTCTGCTAATAAAAAAAGGCACAACCGCTATCATATACATTATAAAGGAAAGTACAAAAAGCTGAAGAATTCGATTTTTGATAGATTTTTGACTGTAATACTTCATATCCTCTTAAAATGAGCTGCCGCTATGCGGCAGCTCTCCTTTTGATCATTTATTATTCAGCGGATTAGTTGTTTATAAGCTTATCGTTTTCGTTGTTCCAGCTGTAAAGCTTTCTGATCTCTGTACCAACCTTCTCAGCAGGATGCTCAGATGCGAGCTTTCTCATAGCGTTAAAGTGTACCTGTCCGCCTGCCTCACTCATATCAAGAAGGAATTCCTTAGCAAAGGTTCCATCCTGGATATCTGAAAGAATTTTCTTCATAGCCTTCTTGGTATCCTCTGTAACAATCTTGGGTCCTGTTACATAATCGCCATATTCAGCTGTATTTGAAATTGAATATCTCATTCCGGCAAAACCTGACTGATAGATAAGATCAACAATGAGCTTCATCTCGTGTACACACTCGAAATATGCATTTCTCGGATCATAGCCTGCCTCAACAAGTGTCTCAAAACCAGCCTGCATAAGTGCGCATACACCACCGCAAAGAACTGCCTGCTCACCAAAGAGATCGGTCTCTGTCTCTGTTCTGAATGTAGTCTCAAGGATACCTGCTCTTGCACCACCGATACCTGCACCATATGCAAGTGCCTTATCAAGTGCCTTTCCTGTTGCATCCTGATGAACAGCTACAAGACAAGGTGTTCCCTTACCTGCCTGATACTCACTTCTTACTGTATGACCGGGTGCCTTGGGAGCGATCATTGTAACATCTACATCCTTAGGCGGCTGGATAAGACCAAAGTGAATATTGAAACCATGAGCGAACATAAGCATGTTGCCGGGCTCAAGGTTGGGCTCGATGTCTTCCTTATACATCTTAGCCTGCTTCTCATCGTTAATAAGAATCATAATCACGTCAGCCATCTTTGCAGCTTCTGCTGTGTTGTAAACCTTAAGACCCTGTGCCTCAGCCTTAGCTTTGCTCTTTGACCCCTCATAAAGACCGATAATGACATTGCATCCGGACTCCTTAAGGTTAAGTGCATGAGCATGGCCCTGAGAACCATAGCCGATAATTGCAATTGTTTTACCCTCTAAAAGTGAAAGATTGCAATCCTCCTGATAGAAAATACGTGCTTCCTGTGACATGTTTCTTACCTCCGTAAAAAATTGATTTTATATACTGACGAAAATCACTTAAAATTTTAATTAAGCAGTTTTCGGAGTTAACTTATTTTTAAATTTTCAATATGACATCTGTTCCAATTCTTCAATAGAAATAACCTTATCGGTTCCTCTACCGAGTCCTGCTATACCTGTCCTTGCAAGCTCAAGGATTTCTTTGCCCTCAAGCATCTTAAGAAGTGCATCAACCTTTGACTGATTACCGGTAATCTCAATAATAAGTGATTCAGGAGTTACATCAATAATGTTAGCTCTGAAAATATTGGCAATAGTCATAATGCTCTCACGTTCCTTCTCACCTGCACGAACCTTTATAAGTGCAAGTTCTCTGTAAACGCTGTCATCAGGCTCAAGCTCATGAATATCCCTGACATCTATAAGCTTGGAAACCTGCTTCTCAATCTGATCAAGGATCACATCATCACCTGATGTTACAATTGTTATTCTGGTGTAATTGGGATCTGCTGTAGTTCCGGCTGTAATGCTCTCAATGTTATATCCTCTTCGTGCAAACAAAGCAGATATTCTTGTCAAAACACCGGATGTATTATCTACCAGCAATTGAAATACTTTTCTTTTCATACCGCTCCATTGAATGTGAATAATCTAATATCTTCCAATTTTATGCGCTTTTTACTTTAAAGTCAATAAAATACTTTTATAAACTAAAACTTTAAAGCCTTAAATCGTTGATTTATTTTAACATGTTTATCTTGATATAAATTAATCAGATGCCTTTATTTCTCATTTTCACTGCATTTTGTGAGTGCAACCGTTCCTGTTCTTGCCATTTCAACAATAGAAACCGTACGAAGCATTTCAATAAAAACTTCTACTCTTTCAGGAGTATCACAAATCTGAATAATCATCATATTTTTACTCATATCGACAATCTGAGCTTTCATGATATCGCAATTTTCCATGATATCTCTTCTGTTTTCCCTGTTGTATCTGACCTTTAACAGAGTAAGCTCTCTGCAGATACTCATACTCTCCTTGAAGGTTTTTACCTTAATTACATCCAGCTTCTTATTGAGCTGTTTTTCAATCTGTTCAATAGTTCTCTCATCACCGCTTGAAACAATTGTCATACAAGAAATATCCTTCGAATTCGTCTCACCGACAACAAGGGAATCAATATTAAAGTTTCTTCTGGAAAACAGCCCTGCAACCTTTGATAATACGCCGGCATGATTTTCTACAAGAACTGAATATATACGTTTCATTATTCCTCCTCGCCTATAAATGAATGTGTAAGAATCATTTTGCAAGATCCATGGGATCTACCACCACTTCACAAAGCACACATTCATCACATTCCATAAGGTCATTAATCAGTTTTGTTGCTTCAGCCTGAGATGATGCGCGTAAATACTTCATATCGTAAGCTTCTGCAATCTTATCCAGTTTCGGAGTGTTATGAAGTTCAACCATGTTATACCTGTCATTTAGCGCATAGTGCTGATATTCCCTGACCATCCCAAGATATCCGTTATTAAACACTATTATTCCGACATTCATTCCATACTGTCTCATTGTGGAAAGCTCCATCATTGACATCTGAAATGCGCCATCCCCCATGACAGCAACAACTTTTTTACCAGGTGCAGCATACTTTGCGCCAAATGCTGCAGGAATTGAATATCCCATTGTTCCCATTCCGCCGGAGGTCAAAAATCTTCCCTCTTTAACAAGATGCCATCTACAGGACCATATCTGATTTTGTCCGACATCAGCAACATAAATGGCATCTTCCGGCAGGCTTTTTGAAAGATCGTGTAGGAATATCATAGGGTCAACATACTTGTCAGTATCAATATCGGGTCTGATCTCGACCATATCCTTTTTATATTCGTTTAAAGTTTTAATCCATTCTTTTCTTTCGTGTATTAGATCCGCTTCATCCTCAAAATTATTTATTTTCTTAAAAACATGCTTAATATCACCAACAAGAGGAATTGTAGGACCCACGTTTTTGCCTATTTCAGCAGGATCCACATCGATATGGATAAGTACTTTGTTCTCAGTAATAAGATCGGGTCTGTTAACAGCTCTGTCAGCAACTCTTGCCCCAACCATAAGCAACAGATCAGATTCATTAAGCGCACGGTTTGCGCAAGGCCTTCCGTTGTTACCGACCATGCCAAAATAATATGGATCCTCGGAAGCCATTACTCCAATACCCATCATTGTTGATACAACAGGGATACAATTATCCTTAACAAACTTTCTGATTTCATTCGCGGCTCCGGAAAGATGAACACCACCGCCTACACAGATAATGGGACGTTTTGCTTTTGCAACTTCTTTAACAACCTTCTTGATTTGAGCTGCATTACCTTCAACTGTTGGCTTATAGGTTCTCATATTCACTTTATCCGGATATGAAAATTTTGAAATAGCCTGCTGTTGGATATCAATTGGTATATCAATAAGAACAGGCCCTTTTCTTCCTGTGCTCGCAATGTGAAAAGCTTCTTTAAAAATTCTTGGAATATCATTAACATCACGAATAAGATAGCTGTACTTTACAAATGATTCGGCAGCACCTGTAATATCTGCTTCCTGAAATACATCACTTCCTATAAGTTCACTGTTTACCTGTCCTGTAATACATACAAGAGGTACACTGTCGGCATATGCTGTGGCTATTCCGGTAATAAGATTTGTAGCACCGGGGCCACTGGTTACTGCGCACACACCTACTTTACCGCTTATTCTTGCATAACCGCTTGCGCAATGTGCGGCATTCTGCTCTGTTCTTATAAGAATCTGCTTTATGTCGGTTTCTCCAAGTGCATCATAAAAAGGAGCTATCGCTACACCTGAGTAGCCGTAAACAACCTCAACATTTTCTGCCTGCAAGCACTTTACAATTGCCTGTGCACCTATCATTACCGTTCCTCCATTTTGTTTTTATATAAAATGTAATATTCAAAAATTAATCATGAATTCAATCACGTTTTTACATATAAATATTATCGCATTTATATCACCGAAATGCAAAGTACCTGTTTTATGTCATACATTTTGAATGATATTCTTTACCACACGTACACAGTTAGCCGCATCAGAGGAATATCCGTCAGCACCTATTTCCCATGCATAGTCCTCAGTTACAACAGCTCCGCCTATAATTATTTTGGCATTACATGACTTCTCTTTTGCGATCCTGACTACATTTTTCATTTCCTGCATTGTGGTTGTCATAAGGGCTGACAGGGCAATAATACAAGCATTTTCAGCAACTGCTGTATCAACTATTTTTTCGCTCGGCACATCCTTTCCGAGATCTATGACATTAAAACCATGATTTTTAAGCATTAGCGCCACCAGGTTTTTACCTATATCATGTATATCCCCATGTACTGTTGCGATAATAATTGTTTCCTTTTTCTTGTCCTCATTGCCGTCAGCTTCATTAAGTAGCGGTTCAAGTTTTGCAATGCTAAGCTTCATTGCCTCAGCACTTGCTATAAGTTGAGGCAGAAAATACTTACCCTTATCAAAAAGATCACCTACTTCATTTATTGCAGGCATAAGTACATCATTTAATAAAGTCTTTGGAACACATCCGGCATCTACCGCTTCCAAAGTGTCTTTTTCTATGCTTCTCTTATTGCCTTTCATGACATCTGTCTTAACCTTGTCATAAAACATCTGCGTAAGCGACTTTTCTTCTTTGTATTCTCCCGACGAAGGAACATTATTCTTTACATTATTCTTAGTATTTTTATCAATAACTGCGGGATTTAGAGCATCCTGTGAAATACTTTGTGCTACAAGCTTTTGTCCCTTAGGAACGCAGGATACCTGGACGGTCATTCCATCGTACCTGTTCATTCTTTCTATATATCGAAGATCCGACTCTTCTTTATGTCTAAGAAGATCAGAAGCAAAAGCACTGTTTACCAATAGTTCCTGCGATGGGTTGCATATAGCCATTGTAAGACCATTTGCTATAGCCATAGTCAAGAAAGCCGTATTAATAAAAGCTCTCTGAGGAAGTCCGAATGAAATATTGGATAATCCGCAAATAGTAGCGAGTCCGTTTTTCTTACAAAATGCTATCGTCGAAAGAGTCTCTAAAGCTGCATCCGGATTTGCACCTATAGTAGCAACAAGGCCATCAACAACAATATCTTCTTTTCTGAGTCCGATTTCATAAGCCTTATCGCACAGCTGCTCAATAATTTCATGTTTTTCTTCAAGACTGCCAGGAAGCCCCTTTGGTCCTACAGGTAATGCAATAAACATTGCTCCATATTTTTTTGCTAACGGAAGAAAACGTTCAGCCTTATCTTTTTCAAGAGAGATTGAATTAATTAGTGCCCTTCCGGGATATTTTCTGAGAGCCATTTCCATTGTGGCTTCATCGCTTGTATCTATACACAAAGGAAGCGATGTAAGAGGTATTATTTCATCAAGAACATCACTCATCATCTGTTTCTCATCAATGCCGCTCATTCCTACGTTCACATCAAGAATGGCTGCACCATCCTCCTCCTGCTGAGAAACAAAATCGCATATCATATCAAGCTTACCTTCACGAAGTTCTGCCTGAAGTTTCTTTTTGCCGGTAGGATTTATTCTTTCGCCAACAATCATGAATGGATCATCTAAACCAAATGCCACATTCATACGTTCACTCGTAAGATACCTGATACCTTCTTTTTTTCTCGTAAACAAAGTTCCATCCGGATATTCAAGATAGCTCTCCTTTTCGCCAAGAACTTCGTCAACAGAAAAATCTCTGTATTTTTCATATATGCCGTTAATATATTCAGGTGTTGTTCCACAGCAACCACCAATTATAGAAGCGCCGGCTCTTAGCAGCTTTTCCATTTCAGGAACAAAAACAGCGCATTCCATATCATATTCAGTTGAACCGTCTTTAGTGACAACCGGAAGGCCTGCATTGGGTTTAGCTATTATCGGTATTGATGTAACAGAAGCCATATCAGCAATAATAGAAGCCATATTATCAGGTCCCGTTCCGCAGTTAGCTCCAACAGCAGCAGCACCCAAAGATTCCATGACTATGGCAGCAGTTGCGGCATCTGTTCCAAACAAAGTTCTTCCATCAGACTCAAATGTAAGAGTAACCATAACTGCAATATCAGAAACTTCTTTAGCAGCAATGAGCGCTGCTCTACATTCCTGAAGGCTCATCATAGTCTCAACAACCAATAAATCACAGCCGGCTTTATCAAGGATTTTAATCTGTTCTTTATAAACATCGATCAGCTCTTCAAAATCAAGGTCACCCATTGGTTTAAGCTGTCTGCCTGTCATTGTAATATCACCTGCAACAAGGGATTTATCACCAGCGCTGTCTTTTGCTATTTGAACGAGCTTTGTATTTATTTCTTCAATTCTATCCTCAAGCCCAAAGTTCTTAAGCTTAATCCTGTTTCCCGTAAAGGTAGGCGCATATATAATGTCACTACCGGCATCAACATAGCTTTTTTGTAATTCTTTTATTACGTCAGGATTTTCAAGTATCCACTCTTCCGTGCAAGCACCTGCAGGAAGTCCCTTTTTCATTAAATTTGTTCCGGTAGCCCCATCAAGAAACAAAATTTTTCTATTTTCAATTAAATCCCAAAAACTTTCTCTGGTCATTTTTTTACCTTTCAGAATAATTAATTATCAATAAATACATCATCTTTTTAATATAAAACGTATGTCACCTATTTTCTCAAATTATTATTCGATTTAATAGTGATAAATTTCACCTTATATAGCAAAAAAGAGATTAATATTGTAATGGTTATCACAATAACAGGTCTCATATACATAAAAAATGCATTTCCATATAGTCCGGGAACCGTTCTGTCAATGCACCATCCGACAAAGGATATGATCAGTACATGATAAAAATAAATACCTGATGATAACTCTCTTCCTATATAAGAAAGGCATTTTTCAATGAATGTTTTATCGTTTTCAGATATCTGACCTTTATCTTTATCACTCCTATAGCAGCCGACAATTATTAGTCCAATTACAATAAGGAGCGATCCGAAATACACCTCTATCTGTCCCCATTTTTTATATTCCATAAGCGTAGAAAAAATGCCGATTATAACAAGCATTGTTCCAAGGGTTAATGGTTGTTTTACCTTTAATTCTGCTTTCTCATTATTTATCCAAAATCCAAGCAAAGTAAAAGGTATCCCAATAAATAACCAGTTTCTTATCGTGTACCATACTGAAATATTTATTCCAAAAGGTCTTATTGGATAATAAATCTGTAATCCTTCTCCCAAAAACAAAAATGCTAATAAAATTACAGATATTGGTTTGGCAGCTTTTTCCATCATAGGAGCAAAAATATATATAAGTCCGTAAACATATATAAGCGCAAACAGATACCACATATGATCAAAAGCATAGGTGAAGTCATAAATAAATTTTCCGGAGTTAAAAAGAATCAGTCTTGAAAATTCAAATAAATTGAATTTTTCATGGAACCATGCAGAAGCTCCATATCCGACTGTCATTGCATATATAAAAGAATATGCAGTATATATAGTCCAGATTTTTAAGGTTATCCCAATAGTTTTAAATAACTTTCTCCCCGCACTTTTCCTTATAGAATAAGCATCAGGGTGTTTTTCTTTTGTAAGGTAAATTCCCGCAATAGCAAAAAACATCGGCACGCCAAAACGTGCCAATGCTTCAAACAGGTCCCCTATTACAGCCGGAAATTTACAATGAATAAGGATAATCAGTATACATGCACAAGCTTTAATCTTATCAAACGTATAATTTCTCATTAATCAATTCCATAGTCCGAAGAATTCTTAAGTCTGCTGAGTGCTCTTGCCATAGCAGCCTGCGCAGTGTAATACTCTTTAATAGAATTATTCTGACGCATTTCTTCTTCAGCTCTTTCCAAAGCTCTCTGAGCTCTGTTTCTGTCAATATCTTCGGGTTTCTCAACGGTATCTACAAGTACTATAACTCTGTTATTTGCTATCTGTGCAGAACCCACACCTACAATAGCATCAATTTTATCACCAATCGAATCCCTGATAGTCATTTTTCCATTATATATGGCAAGTACAATTTCTTCATGATCCGCCAGAATTGCATACTCTCCATCTTCACAGGGAAGAATTATTTCCGATGCTCTGTCATCATAGAAAACACCATTTATGGACATGACTTGTAAACGAAAAGTCTTTCTATCAGCTTTCAACGTAAAGTCTCCTTAGTATGCGAGAATAGTTCCGGCAAAATCCATGCATTACTCGTTGGTATTTCCCTCAAGTTTTTTAGCCTTCTCAACTACTTCATCAATTGTTCCAACATTAAAGAAAGCTCCTTCAGGATAGCTATCCATTTTTCCTTCAATGATCATCTTAAAGCCTTTAATAGTTTCTTTAAGCGGAACATAAACTCCTTTCACACCAGTGAAATTCTCAGCAACATGGAAAGGCTGTGAAAGGAATCTTTGTATCTTACGAGCACGATAAACAGTAAGCTTATCCTCCTCGCCCAATTCATCCATACCAAGAATTGCAATGATATCCTGCAACTCCTTATATTTCTGAAGCATTTCCTGAACCTTGGTAGCAACCATATAGTGTTCCTCACCGACCACGTCTGCTTCAAGAATGCGGCTTGATGACTCAAGAGGATCGACTGCAGGGTAAATACCTTGCTCAACAATCTTACGTGAAAGAACAGTTGTTGCATCCAAATGTGCAAATGTTGTAGCAGGAGCCGGGTCTGTAAGGTCATCAGCAGGAACATATACCGCCTGAACCGATGTTACTGATCCTGTCGTCGTTGAAGCGATTCGCTCCTGGAGTTTACCAAGATCTGTTGCAAGTGTAGGCTGATAACCTACCGCAGAAGGCATACGCCCAAGAAGTGAAGAAACCTCTGAACCTGCCTGAACAAAACGGAAAATATTATCAATAAATAAAAGTACGTCCTGTCTTTCCCTGTCTCGGAAGTATTCAGCCATTGTAAGTCCTGTTTCGGCAACCCTCATACGTGCTCCCGGAGGTTCATTCATCTGTCCGAAAACAAGTGCGGTTTTTTCAATAACCCCGGACTCCTTCATTTCAGTCCAAAGATCATTGCCTTCACGAGAGCGCTCACCTACACCGGTAAATATTGAATAACCACCGTGTTCGGTAGCAATATTCTGTATAAGCTCCTGAATCAGGACAGTTTTACCTACACCGGCGCCACCAAACAGGCCAATTTTTCCTCCCTTGGCATACGGTGCAAGCAGATCTATAACCTTTATTCCTGTTTCAAGAATCTCAGCTACAGGACTCATATCCTCAAGCCTAGGCGGCTCTCTGTGTATAGACCAGTGCTTTTCACCTTCAAGGTCAGGTCCGCCATCTATAGTATCTCCGAGAACATTAAAAAGCCTTCCCAGATTTTTTCTGCCGACAGGAACGCTTATAGGTCCTCCTGTCTGATATACAGGCATGTCTTTGGCCAAGCCTTCACTTGCTGTTAACATAATGCATCTTACAACGTTATCTCCAATGTGTTGTGCGACTTCCATTATGCCCTTCTTATCGCCAACCTTGACCTTCAGTGAATCATTTATATATGGCAAATTGCCATTTTCAAATAAGACGTCTACTACAGGTCCCATGACCTGCAGGATTTTACCTTCATTACTCACTAATATGTCCTCTTGTTAATCATTTGTTAACATATGTTTTTTTATTTAGCAGCCTTCTTTGCTTTTGCTGCTTTTGCTGCTTTAGCCCTTCTTAGTGCTTTAGCGCCACTTGCTACTTCAGTAATCTCCTGGGTAATTGCTGCCTGCCTTTGCCTGTTGTACTGCTTAGTAAGTTCGCTTATCATAGAAGTCGCATTTTTGTTTGCGTTGTCCATCGCCATCATTCTTGAATTCTGTTCAGAGCAGAAGGTTTCAACCAATGCTCCATAAATGAATCCATTTATAAAATTAGGAACAATGTTATCCAAAATTGCTTTCGGACTTGGATGGAATATAAATTCTTCGTTGTATGCATCAATAATTCTATATCTGTTTCGTGCAGTTTCTATGATATCCAGAGGAAGTATCTTCTCCATCTTCACTTCACTTGACAATGAATTTTTCATGGATGTGTAAACAACGTATACCTCATCAATAACACCATTGGTATAATCATCAATAATTATTGAAGCAATGTCTCTCGATCTGTCCAAATTCGGATTCTGAGCAGTATACCTGAAATTTTCCTCAATTTTAAAACCAAGGCTTGAAAAATAATGTCTTCCGAATTCACCTACAACATATAATTTGTAATTCACAAGATTATTATTTTCCCTTATATGCTTTTCGGCAGTTTTTACAACATTATGATTAAAAGCACCGGCAAGCCCTTTATCCGAAGTCAGGACAAGATATCCTTTTGCTCTGGCATTAAACGGTATATCATCCGTGGTTTTCAGGAAAATATCTTCAACATCATCAGGAATATGCCTTGAAACTCTCGCGATCATAGCCTGAAGGGCATAAAAGTATGGCTCCGTCTCAACAAGCTGCTTTTTTGCCTTTCTAAGCTTATTGGATGAAATCATGTACATCGCATTTGTAATTTTCATTGTGTCGCGAATACTGCTAATTCGGTCACGAATTTCCTTTATATTTGCCACTGAAAATCACCTTAATCCAAAGTTAATACTTTTCTCTTCTTTTTTATCTCGTCCTTCAAGCGATCATTGTTAATTCTCTCAAACTGATCCGCCGCTTCAAGAATATCCTTTTTTGTACTTTCGGAAAGATCCTTAGATTTTTCCAGATCTTCAACTATATCCTGTCTGTTCTCTTCAAAGAATTTAAGAAGTCTGTCCTTATAATCCCTAACCTGATTAACAGGAACAAAATCAAGCTTGTTACCGTTTGCACATACCAGAAGAATAACCTGCTCATGCATTGAATACGGTTTTCCGAGCGGCTGTTTTAAAAGCTCCATAAGAACGCTTCCGTGACGGAGCTGATTCTTTGTAGTTTCATCAAGATCTGATGCAAACTGAGTAAATACAGCCATTTCTCTATATTGAGCAAGGTCAATACGTATGCTTCCCGCAGCCTTCTTCATAGCTTTAGTCTGAGCAGCACTTCCAACACGTGATACTGAAAGTCCTACGTTAACAGCCGGCCTCATACCTTCAAAGAACAAGTCGGATTCAAGGAATATCTGTCCGTCTGTAATTGAAATAACATTTGTAGGAATGTATGCAGATACATCCCCCGCCTGAGTCTCGATGATAGGAAGCGCTGTAATAGAACCACCGCCAAGATCACTGGAAAGCTTACTTGATCTCTCAAGAAGTCTCGAATGAAGATAAAATACATCTCCTGGATAAGCTTCTCGTCCGGGTGATCTCTCAAGCAAAAGCGATAATGCTCTGTATGCTACCGCATGCTTTGATAAATCATCATAAACTATAAGTACATCCTTACCCATAAGCATAAAATATTCTGCCATAGCAGTTCCGGCATAAGGAGCAATATATTGCAAAGGCGCACTGTCAGAAGCGGTTGAAGCCACAATAATGGAATATTCCATAGCACCTGCTTCTCTCAAGGTGTTTATGAGCTTTGCTATTGTGCTTGCTTTCTGGCCGATAGCCACATAAACACATATAACATCCTTGCCCTTCTGGTTAAGAATGGCATCCATGGCAATTGATGTTTTACCGGTCTGCCTGTCTCCGATGATAAGTTCTCGTTGTCCTCTGCCTATCGGGAACATGGTATCAATAGACAAAATACCGGTTTCAAGCGGTTCATTTACGGAACGTCTCTCAACAATACCCGGAGCCGGCTCTTCGACAGGTCTGTAAACATCTGTCTTTATTTCTTCTTTTCCGTCAATAGGATTGCCGAGCGCATCTATAACTCTTCCTACAAAAGCCTCTCCAACAGGTATTCCTGCCTGCTTATAGGTTCTTACGCATCTGCTTCCTTCCCGGATTCCTTCATCACTTCCAAAAAGGATGACACCGATATGATCGTCACGAATATCCTGTACCATTCCTTTTGTTCCATCTTCAAAGCGCACTATCTCACCGTAAAATGCATGATCTATACCGACCACATTCGCAATACCGTCGCCTACCCAGATGGTTTTTCCAACCTCTTTGCCTTCTGCTTTAAGGTCAAAATTATTTACCCTGTCTCTAATGATGGAAACAAGGTTTTCAGCACTTGTATTCTGTCTCTTTTTTGTAAGTTCTATTAGTTCCTTGAGCTGCCTGGTACGACCATCATCACTCCAGTCATACTCAAAATTACCGTAATTAACAATAAATCCACCGCCAACCTTAGGGTCGTGGACAATTTCAAGCTCAAGGTCCGGATTGTTAAACTTCTTCGCAAGTGTTTTCTTTATTTGCTCCGCTTGTCCTTCATTTGGTGCAACAGAGGAATATCGAAGTCTTGCCTTATTATCGTTTACCATAAACTTCCAATCCTTTGATTTTTATTATTCGCTCTTTTCAATAGCCTCAAAAATGAACTTATTGTAAAGCTCTTTGTCTGTTTCTTCATCATGCTTTGATACGGCAATCTTATTAGCGGCATGAACAACAAGGTCTGTAAGCTCTGAAACATATGCATCTTTTTCACGTTGTGCTTCTATCTGAGCATTGTGCTTTGCCTCAATAATAATCTGTTCAGCCTTTTCCTTAGCATCCGTAATAATGCGATCATATTCATCGTAACCGTCTTTTTTTGACTTTGCGATAAGTTCATCGCATTCCTTGCCTGCATCATTAAGCTTTTTAACATAGCTTTCTTTCAAAGCTTCCGCTTCCTTTTCCTTGCGGACAGCTTCATCTGTAGCATGATCAATTTCTTCTCTTCTTTTCTGAAGAATCTCATCTACTCTTCTAAATAAAAATAATCTGAACACCACATATAAGATCAAAAGATTGATCACAGTATATACGATGTTCATAATGCTGATACTTAACACGTTACTTCTCCTCCCTACAAATATCAGGTAAACAGGATCATAATTGCAACAACGAAGCCGTAAATAGCTGTCGCCTCAGCAAGGGCACAACCAAGAAGCAATAGCTTCATTATCTTACCGTCAGCTTCGGGCTGACGTGCTACGGCATCAACTGCCTTAGCTGTAGCCACACCGATACCTATACCTGCTCCTAACCCTGTAAATGCTGCAATTCCTGCACCAAGCGCTGTTAAACTCATAAAAAGTCCTCCGTTTCATTTTTATTTTAAAAAATGTTTATTCTATCGCCTCTTTTATGTAGAGAGATGTAAGAAACACAAATACATATGCCTGTATCAGACCATCAAATATATCAAAGTAAACACTGAATGCTGCCGGTATAGCTACCGGTACTACCATTTTCAAAAGTTCCATAATAACGGTAGCTCCGATTACATTACCAAAAAGACGCATGCATAGTGAAAGAGGCCTGATGGCAAGCTCCAAAATATTCATAGGTGTGACAATAGCCATAGGCTGTGCAAATGACTTTAGCCATTTGCCGAATCCTTTGTGAATGATCCCTGCTGCTTCAACAAGGACAATACTTGTCAGTGCAAGCGCTAATGTCACATTAAGATCCATGGTTGCAGGTGTAAATCCAAATAATCCCACCAGATTGGATGCACCGATAAATACAAGTACAGCAGCCATATAGTCCCTGTACATATAACCTTCTTCGCCAAGCATGCCGCCTGTTATACTACGAAGTCCATCCACTATCATCTCAGCCAGGAGCTGTTTCGTACCAATGTCATGCACTTTCATATTATTGGTAAGAAACATCAAAAATAATGTAATTACTATTATCACACCCCAGGTAACTACAACTGACTTATTAATATCAAAAAAGCCGTTCATAAAGTCAAAGTGTATCATCACTTTATCCTCTAATAACAGCTCTTCTAATAATCCTCCAATGTCCATACTAACACCGTCCCAAAATATAAAAATTATCGTTTTATAAACTTATATTATTATACTTCGGGCAGAGATTTTTCACAATGGAAACTTACTCTGCCCCTTAAGTTTTAGCCTCGCTTATATTTGAAAGAAGCATGCTTTGCGCCTGCGCGTTTCAACATCTTTACGGTCTTTTTATAATTTTTCTTATCTCTGCATTTTATTAAAATTTTAGCATCCTTTTTTATTCCTTTAAAAGAATTCTTCCCTATTTTCTCAAGGCTATCAGCATATATCGTTATTTTTTTCAGATTTTTGCATCCATAAAATGCCAAATCACCTATAGTTCTGATATTCTTTCCAAGCGTTATGCTTTTTAATTTCCTGTCATTTTTAAATAAGCCATTGTTTATTCCGGTTATTTTGTAAGCTCTTCCGTTGTATGATATTTCATCTCCAACTGTATCTGATTTACCCTTTTTACCTGTAATTTGAAAAACAGTGGCTTCATCAGCAGGCGTTATATAAAAACACTTTTTACCGGAGAAAATAAGTCTGTCCTTTGGAAGTATATCCTCATCAGTCTTAACAATTTCTACAGCAACCGGATCAGTGTTATTCTGATCACTTACCTTAGTCTGATCATTATTGCCTGAGTTTTTGCTATTTTCCTGTTCCTTTGTATTACCTTTTTCTTCTACAGGCTCAGGTTGTATTTTCTTCCAATGAGCATATAAAACATGATCATACCAGCTAACAACAAGTGAATCATTTTTTACTTCTTCACCACCTACAATCTCATGATACCATCCGTCAAATTCATAATCTTTACGGGTAAGGTCCAAAGGAAGTGTCCCGTATACTTCACCGGTCTTTCTTGATACGGAAGATAATGTGCCTTCTCCGCCATTTAGATCAAAGCTGATATTACAGGTTTTAATCGGATTATCAATAACACAAAATTCAGTCAAATGAGTATCAGCGGTTTCTGCAGTTATTTTACAAATACCAAATCCAACAATCTCATATTCAACGCCTTTTTCTCCCATATCCTTAAGCTTTATTATATTATCATCCGAGCAGCTCCAGTTTACTTTGACATTATCAGCATTTTCAGGATAAAGCTTGTAACTGATAGTTCCTTTTTGTCCGTAAGCAGCTCTTAAATGAGAAATTGATAATTCAATATCAGAAGTCGGTATTTTACCATTTTCATCCGTACTCTTAATGACACAGGAGGATTTTATCTTAGCGTCAGGTGTCATAAGAGTTATCTTTGAATACCCTGATCCGATTGCTTTGTAATTTCCTTCTCCATCAACAGTGATTACATCCGTATCAGAACTTATCCATGTAAAGTTTTTATCTGTAGCATTAGAAGGTTTATAAGAATATTTTAAAGAACCGCTATCTCCTTTTTTTACAGTGAGCTCTGTAGAGTTAAGCGAAAGCTCTGTTACAGGAACAGTATCAAAATCTTTTTTGGACTTGATAATATTTTTTACATTATCAAAGGAATATTTTGTGCCTGTTGCTTTAGGAAAATTATTAAAATCTCCTCTTCTGTTTCTCTGTGAATTTATTGTCCAGGTACCATCCCCTGTTATAGTACGTTTATATTTTGAAATTGTTTCTGTAGTAAGATGATAATATGCATGCTTTACTTCATACTTAAACTCATCGTTATGCTTTTTGGAAAACGTAGCATCATCCCATGTGGCATCAACCTCATACCACTGACCTCCAAGCATTACAATATTCCATGCATGATTTCCGGCATTATCAGCTTTTGTATATCCTGCAATAGTAAATGCATTCACATTTATTCCATCCAGCAGATAAGCATACGCCTGCGCATAGCCATCACATACTGCTTTATTATTTATAAGAGCTCCGTAAACAGTATGTCCTATATGAAATGTCGTACCGTAATTCTGACATTCCTTATCATAGGTAACACTATTTATCAGTTTGTCGTGAATAGCCAGTTCTTTTTCAAGAGTTCCTTTAGCACCGGTTATTGTAGAATCCGAAAGGAATTCTGCTTTAGCCTGTCTTATTTCTTCTTCCATTTTGTCAAAAGAAGACTGATCATATTCAGGTACCATGGATCTTAAGAAAAAGTAGCAGCCATATGTTTTTTTACCTGTTATTTTGTTTGTGGTAACAATATTAAAAACACGAATTCCCGCAAGTGTCAGCTGAACAAGTTCGGGATGATCATATCTTACAGCTCTGAGCATAACCTGATACTGCTGTTGTGTATATGGATTTTTATCTGTCGCATCAAGATCAATCGGATATACATATGGATCTGTAAACTCAGTTTTTGATCCATAGTCATATACATGCTTACTGGCTGCCATTACAGCCTTGTACATTCTCTTTTCCGTATCATCAAGATTTTCATAGTGAGGGCCTGTTGAAACCTCAGGAACATATGCATTAAGCGACTGTAAATTTAAATCATCATCTTCTGATACTTCAAGCTCAATTTCTGTAACCTCAGGCATTGGTGCATCAGGCATATCACCTGTCGGATACTCAAATTCGCAAATTTCATTTTCGCTTGCATTAACGTTTATAGCAGGATAGCTATAAAAAACCGTCAAAAAAAATGATGCTGCTAATAATGCCAGCATCAATTTACCCAAATTTTCCCCTATTACTTTTTTCATTAAATGATTCCCCTTATTTATTCAGGTTTTTAAAACGACCCATCTATTATACATGCAAGCTCCCATATATCGTCAAGAGTATAACCGGGTTTAGTTTCCATTTTGGAAATCATTTCTTCATCAGCCTCTCCTGTAAGCACGCAGACAGAAACCGCACCTGCATTCTGTGCAACAGCAATGTCAGTATATAGTCTGTCACCCACACAGCATATATGTTCATTTTCAACACCCGTCATTTTAGAAATAATATCTACCATATTTCTGTTAGGTTTTCCGATATATACAGGTTCCTTACCAGATGACGCTGTAAGCAGAGCACATATACTTCCGCAATCGGGAAGGACCTCTCCCTTTGGCATAGGGCAAACCCAATCCGGATTAGCAGCAATAAAGTCCGCATCTTTTCTTAAAAAATGTACTGCCAGATCCAAATCCCTGTATACCAGCTCCGTATCAAAACCAACACATACGACAGGAATATTTTCTTTTTCATCAAGACTTACGCGAATACTGTCAAATTCCTCAGAGTCATAAATGGCAGCATTAAAAGCTTTAAGTCCCGCAGCTACAATTTCATCATAAAAAGGTTTTGTTCCAACAACATATATATATCTGTCGGAACAATTCCTTCTAAGGTACTCTGCGGTAGCCATCCCAGAAGTATAAATATTTTCACGCTCACAGGGAAACCCAAATCCTTTTAGCCTTTTAATATAGTCATTGCCTGATCTTGAAGAATTATTTGTTAAATATATATACTTTTTGTTGTGCTTTTCAAGTGTATGTATAAAATCTACCGCGCCTTCAAAGACATTATCTCCCAGATATAATGTACCATCCATATCAAGAAGAAACAGTTCACATTCATCAAGCTTTTTATAATCGTTTTCTAAAGATAAGTTCTTTCTCATTAGCAATATTACTTGTGGCTTGATTTTTTAGCCTTGACCTTTTTTCCAATATCATTCTCGGAAACATCGGAAACAATTACAGTATCTCCTTCTTCAAGACCGCATTTAATCTCGGTATATCCGTTGCCGCTTTTTCCTTTCTCTACGCTCTTTCTTTTTACCTTATTGTTATCATACACATAAACGCAATCGCCTTGATCATCTGTATATACAGCATTTTCAGGAACGCAAAGAGCATCCTTATTGCCTTTGGCAACAATTGTCACATCGGCTTCTAGTCCAATTGTCGGCTTAGCTGCCTTATCGTTGATTTCAATATCAACCTTAACTCTGGGCTTTCCGTTTTCATCTTCTGTAGCAATGGGAGAAATAGCAGCTACACTACCCTCATATGTTTTCTTGCCCATATTTATCTGTGCAGGCTGCCCAAGCACTACTCCATCAATATCAAAACGTGAAACCATAACAGAAACCTTGTAACCCGTTGAAGGCTGTACCACAAATAATGGTGTTCCTTCTTCAACAAGAGCCCCATCATCAATAAGTCTCTCAATCACAGTTCCGTCAACACTTGACTCAACGCCCTTTTTACCGGCATCCAACTGGATGTTGGCCTTATTCATTTCAATTTTTGCAAGTTCAATCGAATCCTCGAGCTGCTTAAGATGAGATTCATTAACAATTTTATCCTGAGCCCTTGTTTTCTCATCAAGACTACGTTCCCATTCCTTCTCAAGGAGACTTAATTGATTTGTAATTTCTGTATATACAGCAAAATCTTCAGGTGTAAGTTCTTCTACAGGAAGTTCTGAAAGGGCATCTATATTCTGATCAATATCGCTTTTTATCTCTGCAGCCTTATTTTCAGCGTCTGTTTTTATACCTTCAATTTCTTCAAGTTGTTCCTGAAGACCGTCAACAGTTTCTTTTTTAGATTCAATATCACTATTTAATGTCTCTAATTCTTCACTGTCATCCTGTATCAGATTAAATAAACGATTATAGTCCTCTGAGTCCTTTTCGCAGTTGTCAATTTCTTCCTGATAAGCATCAATCTCATCCTTTACTGCGATAATTTTATTTTTCATATCGTTAACATCTGCCTGTGCCTCATCGACCTTCTTTTTCATTTCCTGATAATCATTATTGGCAGATTCTCCTGTGGACGCAACATTATCAAGCTTGTCCTGCATTTTTCTTATGGACTCTTCCAATTCCTGTGTAGCACTTTTTACTTCCGTGTTTCTCTCATGCTGCGTTACAGTAATTGTCTCTCTGTTCTTCTCGAGATCTGCATACTGTGTTTTTAATTCCTCAACACTTTTGCCAATGGATTTAAGCTTTTCAATGTTGGCGTTATTATCTGTAACTGCCGCATTATAACCATCCTCGTAATAATTGGTATTAACAGAAGCAATCTGTGCATCTGTAACAAAGGAGTTAAGATCGTATTTTGCCAGCACTTCATTTTTAGCAACAACATCATTTACTTTATGACAAACATTTGTGATTTTCCCTGAGGCAGGTGCATAGACAGTAATCGCCTTATCAGCTTCAATTTGTCCGACTTCAACGATACTTGAACTAATAGATGATTTAACAACATTATCAACAATCACTGTATCCGGATATGCATAATAAGCAATTCCACCACCAATAACACAGATAGCCGCAACTCCGCCGGCAATCAGTTCCCTAAAATAACTTTTCATAACAATCCCCCCGATAAAGCTAAGGTAAAAATATCATTATTCATTATATCAAAAATAAACTTGATTACCACAAAAAAATTAGGCCTCAGGAAAATCCCGAGGCCTAAAAAGAACTAATTAAAGATCGATGCTACCTGTCATCTTGTTATTAACTACGTAATAAGCCTTGTTCTCTTCAGGCTTTACATAAAGCTCAAGATTTTTAGCACCTTTAACTCCATATTCTGCTTCATATGCTGCTTTTGCTCTTTCTACAAGGTCATCCTGAGAAATAGACTTATCACCATACTGAAGCTCGACTTTGGTCTTGATAGCTGCCATAATATTCCCTCCTCGTAAAATTTTTCATAAACTTTTTTGATTATAATACTGTTATAGTACCTTAGTCAAATAAAGTATACGAAAAAGCGTATTATTCCGCGGATTTCAAAGCAATATTGTCCTTATCTTTGTAAATATGTTTAGCAGGAACGCAACCTCTTACAGAAGAAAGCGGATATATATTACTCTCCCTTCCGACAACAGTACCGGGATTAAGAACACTTCCGCATCCGACTTCTACGTTGTCGCCTAGCATTGCACCTACTTTTTTTAAGCCTGTCTCAATTTGATCGTCATCACCGTTCTTAATAACTACAAGTTTTTTATCAGATTTAACATTTGAAGTAATTGATCCGGCGCCCATATGTGATTTATAGCCAAGAATAGAATCACCCACATAATTATAATGAGGAACCTGAACTTTATTAAAAAGAATAACATTTTTAAGCTCAGTTGAATTTCCTACAACCGCACCTTTACCTACAATAGCATTTCCTCTTATAAAAGCACCCGGTCTGATTTCAGCATCCTCATCAATAATGCAGGGCCCTGCAATATAAACATTATCGGAAAGGAATTTTGCGCTCTTCGCAACCCAGATATCTTCACCTCTTTTTTCAAATTTATCCTCGGGAAGTGTTTTTCCAAGCATAATAATAAAATCCTTTATTTTAGGAAGAACCTCCCAGGGATACGTTACGCCTTTAAAAATATCGGCTGCGATAGTTTCATTTAAATCATACATATTTTCAATTTTATAATTTTCCATGGTATGCCTTTCTTATTAACGGATCCAAGCATAACGCTTAGCCACTTTGTTTATTTCTTTGCTCTTGAACTTTTTGCTTTGCCTGAAGCTTTTTGATAGTACTGTGCTGATTGTACGAAAAATTGCTGCATATGAGATCTCATATCGTTTTCTTTTACGTAGTTAGTTCTTCTGGTAATGAAATCCGATAGTTTTTTCATATATTCATCTTCGGAAATTTCTCCCTGTTCAACCTGTGTAAGCCCTTTTTCCCAGCTTGCGGTAAGTGATGGATTTAGCATAGGTTTCATCGAAACGAAAACCGTATCGTATATCATTTCTCCCATTTGAGTCGGTGTAATTATCTGTGTTTTCTTGTTCAGGTTCAAATAACCGTTTTTAACAAGTTTATCAAGAATTCCGGCTCTGGTAGCACTTGTACCTATTCCGGATCCTTTAATCTGAGATCTTAATTCTTCATCTTCAATAAACTGTCCGGCATTTTCCATAGTCAGAATAAGTGTACCCGAATTATATCTCTTAGGAGGACTGGTTTCTCCTTCTTTGATATTGGCTGCAGTCAGGTTTAATTTATCACCTTTTTTAAGCTTGGATAATACCTCAAACAATCCTTCATCTGCAGCAGCATCTTCTGCTTCGTTATCATTTTTGCTATCTTCTGCCTCTTTTTCATCCTTCTTTTTTAAAAAAGAGTAATCCATAACATGCAGATATCCTTTAGAGCTAAGAAGTTTAAATCCAGCAAAAAAGCTCTCGAAAAATTCAGGATTTACAGTTTGTATTTTTATCTCCATCCTGATCTTAGAGTACTGAGCAGCCGGATAAAAAACAGCCAGAAATCTGCGAACAATTATCTCGTATACTTTAGCAGAAGTAGGACTAAGTGAGCTTAAAGCTGAAAGGCCCTGTCCTGTCGGGATAATAGCATAATGGTCTGTAATTGCCTTGTCATTAACATACCTTGTTTTGGCAATTCCCTTATAGGATTCGTGCTGCATTATGGCTTTAGCATAAATTCCGGCAGGTTCGTATGATATGAGTCCCGAAATATTTTTATTAATCTCTTTCGCAATTGCAGTACTCAGAACCCTCGCGTCTGTTCTTGGATAAGTTGTAAGCTTCTTCTCATATAACTCCTGCGCAATAGCAAGTGTCTGATTGGGATCAATCTTAAAAAACTTTGAACAATCATTCTGAAGTTCTGCAAGATTATATAAAAGAGGAGGATTTTTCGTTTCCTTTTTCTTTTCAAAAAGTGTAATTTCACCTTCTATAGGAAGGTCGCCAAAGGATTGAATCAGTTCCTTTGCACTCTTTTCTTCCTTAAAGCCCTTCTCGTTGTATAATTCAAAAGAACCGTTATATCTGCTTTTTTCAGTAACACGCCACTCTGCAGAGATATTTTTATCACCGAGCGCAAAATCTCCAACAACACGATAAAAAGGAGTTTTTACGAAGTTTCTGATTTCACGTTCCCTGTCAACTACAATCCCCAGAACACATGTCATTACGCGTCCGACCGCTACAACGCATCTATCCATTCCAAGAAAGGTTTTTATGGAATAGCCATATCTTAAAGTCAGTGCCCTTGAAAAATTAATTCCCATAAGATAATCTTCTTTTGCTCTAAGATATGCAGCAGCTCCTATGTTATCATATTCGCTGTCATCTTTCGCTTCGCGTATCCCTCTTAAAATTTCTTCTTCTGTCTGGGAATCGATCCATACACGCTTTTTTTGTTTTCCGGTAACATGCGCTTCCTGATCAACAAGTCTGTATATATACTCTCCTTCACGTCCCGAGTCAGTACATATATATATTGTATCCACATCACTTCGCGTAAGCAGGCCTTTTACAATATTGAACTGCTTCGCATTCTGTGGTATAACTTCGTACTTAAATTTAGACGGAATAAATGGAATTGTGTTAAGTGACCATTTGGCCATCTTCTCATCATATACCTCAGGATAACTCATCGTCACCAGGTGCCCATAACACCAGGTGACGATGGCCTCTTCGGATTCCATATATCCGTCTTTATTAGAAAAATTATATTTTAATGCAGTACCAAAAGCCTTAGCAACGCTTGGCTTTTCGGCTATAAAAACGCTTTTAGGCATTCACCATCTCTTCCAATCCGATTAATTTGATGGACGCTTCTTTTTCTGCAAGTGCAACAAGACCTTCATCAAAACCGTTTGCAGAAAACAGATAGTAATAATCAGGATTGATTCTTGCTCTTTTACAACAGCTTCTAATCATATCCATTGAATCAACATTCATCACAGAATCCCAGTTACATATTCCTACAAGAGTATCTCCCGATTCGCTCTGTGCAACTACATCGAGTGAATCGATTTTACCAACCCACTCGCCTTCCTCTTCAATCACAAATGGTAATTTTCCATATTCAGAAAGCTTGGAAACATACTCTCTGCATACAAGTTTGTATGCAGACTTCACATAATCACCCAGCTCATTTTCTATGTATTTATCATAGTAATCCTCAGCATCCATTTTGATTATCTGTGTCAGATTCGCATAGAAAAATCTATAGAAAAAGTTTGCAAGGGGATCGCAAATTCTGTAAACACCCTTCTGAACATTCTCATGTCCTGTAGTAGCAAAGGAAAAAACTTTCTCAACCATTCCAAGCTCAATAAGGCTCTTTAAATAAACCATAATTTTTGCTCTTGAAAAACCTGTAGCATGATGAATGTCATTTAATTTATTCTTTCCGTTAGCAAGTCCATAAAGAATTGTATTATAAACTGCAGTTTCTCGCAAATTTTCTTCAAGTAGTCTTAAGGTTTCTCTTAAAAGCACGCTGTTTTCTACATCCAGGAACTTTTCGCAAACATTTTGCTTGAAAGTTTTGTTCTCATCAAAATAAGACCACTGTCTTGCGTTTCCACCGAAAATCGAATACGTTGCAACAACATCCTTGTCACTCATATTCGCAAACCTTCTTCTCATCTCCTGGAATGAATAAAATTTAATCTTAAGGAAGCCTGAGATATAGGATGCCTGGGAACCTATTTTGTCTACCATGTTATTCTCAATCCATGCTGCATTTGATCCCATCAGAACAAGCATTATCTGAGGATGCGAATCATCATAAATAATCGATTTGATTTCCTCAATGAAATTGGGGGAAGCCTTTATGATATCCTCAAATTTTTCAACAAAGATACACATAGGTTTTCCGAGATCAGTAGCAATTTTTGCTATGCATTCAAAAATCTCACGATATGTAGGATACTCCGATATATCATAACCTTTTTCATGTAATCTCTGGCCTACAAGGTATTGCTGTAATCTCTCTGAAGCTGCTGCTGCACAGTAATACAAATAGTCCTTATCAGCAGCAAAAGTCTTTATTACGGATTGGCTACCCGTGCGAATATGTCCATATACTATTACTATATGATTTTTGCCTGTCCGGTAATAACTATTTAATACCTCTAATTCCTGTAACTTTGTTTTTTCCATAAATTAAGTCCTCACCCCAAGTTAAAAATTATGTCTTTTTATTTTTTGTTTATATATCCCAGTGCTTTGAGAAGTTCTGCACATTCTACAGCTCCGCCTGCAGCTCCTCTTAGTGTGTTGTGAGAAAGACCTACAAATTTCCAATCATAAACTGTATCTTCTCTGAGTCTTCCTATACTTACCCCCATACCACCTTCGTAGTTTACATCAAGAGATACCTGCGGACGATTATCCTCTTCAAGGTACTGAATAAACTGCTTAGGTGCACTTGGAAGACCAAGCTCCTGTGGCTTACCGCTAAAATTCACAAGACAATTAATAAGTTCATCTTTTGTAGCTTTCTTCTTAAATTTTACAAAAGCTGCAGCCGTATGTCCATATAAAACTGGAACTCTTATGCACTGACATGTAATAATCGGACTTTTGGCAGGTACGATTACACCATTTTCAATAGTTCCCCAGATTCTAAGAGGTTCTTTTTCACTTTTTTCTTCTTCACCGGAGATGAAAGGAATGATATTTCCCTCCATTTCAGGCCATTCTTTGAAGTTCTTTCCTGCACCTGAAATAGCCTGATAAGTTGTTGCAACAACTTCATAAGGTTCAAACTCTTTCCATGCTGAAAGTGCCGGCGCATAGCTCTGGATTGAGCAATTAGGCTTAACTGCAATAAATCCCTTTGTTGTACCAAGTCTCTTCTTTTGGAATTCGATTACATCAGCATGCTGAGGATTAACTTCCGGAATGATCATAGGTACATCGGGTGTCCATCTGTGAGCACTGTTATTTGAAACAACAGGTGTCTCTGTCTTTGCATATTCTTCTTCAATAGCCTTGATCTCATCTTTAGACATGTTAACTGCTGAAAGAACAAAATCAACATCCTTGGTAACCTCTTCAACATTGGTTACATCCTTTATTACAAGCTTCTTTACAGCTTCAGGCATGGGAACTTCCATCTTCCATCTGTCGCCAACAGACTCCTCATATGTTTTACCTGCACTTCTGGGGCTTGCCGCAACAACAGCAACCTCAAACCATGGATGATTTTCCAGAATGGTAATAAATCTCTGACCTACCATACCTGTTGCACCAAGAACTGCTACTCTTAATTTCTCGCTCATTTTTTCACTCTCCTCTTACATATATAAAAAAATATTTTTAAACTGAAACATCATTCAAAAAGTTATATATCGTTCAAATGTGTCCAAAAAACGTCAAGGCGCTCATCATTTCTTAGGATTGCCTTTTTCATAGCTTCAGGGCCGGGAGCACCGACTGTAAGTCTCTTCTCTACACATGTTTTAAGACTTATCGCATCATATATATCATTATCGAATTCAGGTGCAAATTCCTTAAGCTCATCGATCGTAAGATCAGAAATACCTAAGCCCTTATCTATACAGTGTAAAACAATTCTGCCAATAATTCCATGCGCATCCCTGAATGGAACACCCGCATTTACAAGATAGTCAGCTGCATCTGTTGCATCTGTAAAGCCTCTTATTGCACTTTTTTCCATTTGGTCCTTATTGAACTTCATGGTCTTTAGCATATCAGTAAATAATAAAATACAGTTTTTTGTTGTATCTATCGCATCAAAGCTGACTTCCTTGTCTTCCTGCATATCTTTATCATACGCAAGTGGTATTCCCTTCATTGTAACAAGAAGTGAATTAAGTGCGCCGTAAACTCTTCCTGTTTTTCCTCTTACAAGCTCAGCGATATCGGGATTCTTTTTCTGTGGCATTATGCTGCTACCTGTTGAATAAGCATCATCTATTGTCACAAAATTATATTCATTAGAATTCCATATGATCACTTCCTCTGAAAATCTGGAAAGATGCATCATGATAAGTGATAGCGCAGACAAATATTCAATAAGATAGTCTCTGTCAGAAACTGAATCCATACTGTTATTTGTGGGGCCATAGAATTGTAAAAGTTCAGCCGTATAATCTCTGTCCAGTGGATATGTGGTACCCGCAAGTGCTCCTGCACCAAGCGGACAAAAATTCATTCTTACAAAAACATCATTTAGCCTTTGAGCATCTCTGTAAAACATTTCAAAGTATGCACCAAGATGATGTGAGAGTGTAACAGGCTGAGCCTTCTGAAGATGTGTAAAGCCGGGCATATAAGTATGTATGTTATCTTTCATTATTGTGTTAAGTGTATCTAACATGCCATATAACGCTTCAGCAGTATTTTTCACTTCTTCTCTCACAAACAAACGCATATCAAGGGCTACCTGATCATTTCTGGATCGTCCCGTATGCATCTTTTTGCCTGCATTGCCAATTCTTTCAATAAGATTTGCTTCCAGAAAACTATGAACATCCTCATACTTATCAGTTATTTCAAGTTTTCCTTCACGCACATCCCTAAGTATCTCATCAAGACCGTTTTTTATCTGCTCGCATTCCTCATTGGAAATAATTCCCTGCTTAGCAAGCATTGTTACGTGAGCTTTGCTTCCGATTGCATCTGCATCTATAAGTCGTTTATCAAAGTATATGGATGCATTAAACTTCCAGGCAAGTTCACTGATTTCGCCTTGAAATCTTCCTCCCCATAGCTGTGCCATAAATATCTCCTTTAATCACTTGTATTGTATAAATATACTCAATAATTTAATACAACAATTTATTCTTTAACTTATCATAGTGTTAAAGTGAATACAAGTAATCAGAATATAAAAAAACTCACGTTATTTCACGTGAGTTTTGTAAATATTATTCAAAAGCTGGAAAAGGGACTTGAACCCTCGACCTACTGATTACGAATCAGTTGCGCTACCAACTGCGCTATTCCAGCACATATCTGTGCCTTTTGCAAGGCACAGATACCATTATAAATGTGATAACATCCTTTGACAAGCATTTTAGAATTAAAATTTCATTTATCTCATATGAACATCCACTTGAGGAAATGGTATTTCAACTCCCTCTTTATCAAAAGCTTTTTTTACCGCCTCATTCATTGACCATTTTGCCTTTAAATAATCCGCAGGTTTAACCCAGCCTCTGATTCTTAAGTTAACACTGCTGTCAGCAAGTTCATCCACATAGACACTTTTTTCGTATTTATCAGAAATGTATTCGTTAGCATCAAGCACCTTTGTTGCGACAGCCCTTGCTTTATCAATATCAGCACTGTAGGAAATGCCAACCATAGTATCAAGGATTCTCATTGAATTCCCGTTATTGTTGGTTATTGTAGCAGCTGCAAGTGTACCGTTAGGGATAACAACTCTTCTGAAATCAGCTGTAAGCATTCTCGTATTTATAAGTGATATTTCTGTAACGCTTCCTTCTATTCCCGAACTGCCTACAATGATATAATCACCAACTCTGAAAGGTCTTGCCAGAAGTATCAAAATACCTCCGGCAAAATCAGAAAGTGTTCCCTGTATTGCAAGACCTATTGCAACACCTGCAGATCCAAGAAGAGCTACTATACTTGCCGTATCCATACCGAATGCGGATGCCAGTGAAAAAACAAGCAAAATCTCCAGCGATACTTTTACAACCTTGGCAAGAAACCTTGCGGTTGCATCCTCTATCTTGGTTTTTTTAAGAGATTTTTCAACAATATTGGCCAGAATCCTGATAACCTGCCACATAATTACAAGAATCACAATGGCAAGCACTGCCTTCATCAAAAGAGAGAAAGCTCTGTCCGGAAGATCCTTTAAATACTTCTCAATGACTCCCGGCTTCAAATTTTCATTGCCTGTTACCTCCGCTATAGTCTCAATCGCGCTCTCCGCTGTAGCAGTTGCAGTAAGGGGTAACATTTTAAACATTATTTATCATCTTCCTTCTTGTCAGTATTCTCTGTATTCTCAGCCTTTTTGGCAGATGCTTTTCCGGTTGCCTTCGTACCTGTTTTTTTAGTACCTGCTTTAGATGCTGATTTTGTAGAAGTACTCTTCTTTGCAGTAGTCTTCTTACCTGTCACTGCTTTGAGCGCAGCTTCTGAAACTATGCTTGAAATACGTTCTTCTTCAATCTGCTGATATTTCTTTTCAATTGCTTCTTCCTGAGCAGCAAGCTCTCTCTCATAACGTTCATGCAATTCCTTAAGAAGTTCAGCCTCTTCTTTTTCCTGTCTGTTTTTCAGCTCTCTAAGAGTTCTCTCGCGCTCCTGCATCTTATTATTTGCTTCTTCTTCGCGAATCTTTCTGATCTTCTTTTCCTGAGTTGTATAAGCTGTGTAAGAGAAAATAGCAAGTGATGATGAAGCAAGCTTAACGGGAATTGAATACGGTCTGCCGTCAGCCTCACTAAATTCGGCTTCTATTCTTCCCGCATTAACTATTCCGCTACCTCCATAGCAGGTATCATCAGAGTTGAATATCTCGTAATATTTTCCGTCTGCAGGAACACCTACTTCAAAGGTTCTGTCCACTCCGGCCATATTAACAACTATGATGAGCATATCTGAATCGGATTCACCTTTTCTGATAAATGACATCATGCATTCTTCAGCAGCCATGCTGTTTATCCATTCAAAACCGCTATCATTTATGTCAATCTGATGTAAAGCAGGTCTTGAATAATAAATTTCATTAAGTGAATGAATCATATTCTCAAGGAATACGGCATTGTCTATGCTAAGTTCATTCGGATCCATGTAAAGCATTTTCTTACCGGGATGTGTCATTAGATATGAAATAGCAAGACGTACACCGGCCATCTTCTGTGAAGAATCTCCGGGCATAAGGTCATACAGTCCCTCTAACCCTTTACCGATTTCTTCATGTGTAAACGCAAGTACAAATCTCTCTGTATAGCAATAAACAAGTGAAAATGTGAGTTCATTATGATTTCCGGATCTGAATAATGGATCATTTTGAATGTAGTCAAGGAAATCCTTTGTCCAGCCATTATTCCATTTATAGTCAAAGCCCAGTCCGCCGTCATCTGTCTCACCTGTAACTCTCGGCCAGCAGGAGGTTTCCTTTGTAAGCGTAAGCACTCCGGGATACTTTGATTTAAGCACGGAATTGAAGTTGCACAAAAAGTCCTTAGCTTCAAGATTTTCATTTCCGCCATACATATTAGGAATCCATTGCCCCGGCTTTCTGTCATAATCAAGATATAAGATCTTGGCAATGTCAGCCAACCTAAGCCCATCCAGGTGATATGTATCCACCCAGTAAAGAGCACAAGAAAGAAGGAAATTTGTTACCTGCTTTCTTCCAAAGTCAAAGATGAGATCTCCGGTTCTCGGATGTACTCCCATTCTCGGATCGGGATATTCATAAAGTGCCTGCCCGTCAAATGAATTCAGTCCGCACTGAAGCTTTGGGAAAAATGTTGTAACAAAGTCCATAATTACTCTAATGCCGGCTTCATGCATTATATTAACAAATTTCATAAAGTCATCCGGAGTTCCGTATTTCTTTTGAACAGAGAAAAATCCATTTATATGGAAATGATGTCCGGGAATATGTTCCATAATGGGTTTTAATTCAATAGTATTAAATCCGTGATTCTGAACATATTCAAGAACTTCCTTTGCAAGCTCCTCATAATTGGGAATATGATTCTGATGCTTTGCAGCAAATGAATCCAGGGATAATTCACAAATAGATAATGCGTCAGTATCTCTGTTAAACTTCGTGCGATTTTTAATCCAGGCTGCATCATTCCACTTGATGCCGTTTATTTCCACAACCTGTGAAACTTCATTTTCCTTATCTTTAAAAGCATATCCATAGGGATCCGGTCTCTTGAAAATAACGCCACCCTTTGTCTTTATTTCAAACTGATATCCATCACCATTCTTGGCTTCGGGAATAAATATTTCAAATACACCTGCGTGATCCACGCGCTGCATCTGATTTACTCTGCCGTCCCATTCATTGAAATCACCAATAACACTTACTCTTGAAGCATCAGGTGCCCAAACAGCAAAGGAGCATCCTTTAACACCATCAATTGTAGTAACATGTGCGCCAAGTTTATCATGGATTGTGTAATGAATACCGCTATTGAATTTTATAAAGTCCTCACGGTCCATTCTGGGCGCAAAATTGTAAGGATCGATTATTTCCTTGGTATCGCCGTTTTCAAACTTAATACGGTATTTGTATTTGAAGTTTTCTTTAAATGGAACAAGAACAGCATAAAAGCCTGCTTCGTCAGCAAGTTCCATTTTGTAGGTCTTGGTTCCTGTTGAAGGAACAACCTCTATTTCAGCAGCCATAGGATAAAAGGTCTGGATAAGAAGGTTGGAACCAACCTTGTGAGCACCTAAGATTCGATGCGGATCATCTCCGTCAGAATATATAATTTCTTCAATCTCAGGCCAGTTCATAAGTTTATATAGTTTGTTGTTCATAGTCTCCCTCCGCATCTATATAATTTTTTATATAAAAAATATACTTATCTGCTTGCATTAAAAAGACATATGCAATCCTTGATTATTATAGCATAATTTGAAATATATATTTATTTCTTTCCTGTTGAGCCAAACCCACCAGTGCCTCTCTCAGATTCAGCAAGTTCATCAGTTTCTTCAAATGTTACGGATAAAAATGGCTGAATAATTATCTGAGCTATCCTTTCTGCAGGAGTTATGGTTCTGTCTGAGTCGGAGTCATTATGTATAGCAACTATTATCTCTCCTCTGTAATCTGAATCAACAACACCTACACAATTTGCAGGGCGAAGCCCTTCCTTTGTTGCAATTCCGCTTCTGGCATATATCCCGCCAAAATATCCGTCAGGAATCTCCATTGCAAGGCCGGTTCCGATTTTCTCGGTAGTATGCGGTTTTACAGTTACTTCCGTCTGCAAATCGGCATAAAGATCATAACCTGCAGCTGCAAAACTTCCTCTTGACGGAAGCGTTGCTGTTTCAGTAAGTTTTTTTATGTTTACCTTCATTATATTTAAATAAACTCCTTCCTTTATTATAAAAAAATATTATAAGCATAAATCAGTTTCCGAACTTCTTATTCGGACTTATATAGCCCTTTTCGGAAACCACTCTTACAAACTCATCATACTTTTTGTTGTTACTGATAAAGATTTTATATTTCCTTTGGCCGGTAAGATCAACTCTTAATCTGTTGTCTCCTACATCTGATATATTTAAAATCCACTTATTCCCCTCATGCTTGAATTCGAAGCTTATTGTATCAATAGTTTCAGGATTCTGAAGCGTGAATTTTCCTCTGGTAGATGACATTATGGAATTAAGTGCTTTCAGATTATCCTCACTTATCCTGTATTTACCATCATGTCCATTGCCCACACAGATATCAGCTTCATTACAGAGTACGAACATATCTACTTTGAATTTTCTCAGTTCATCTGACATTTTAAGCATGAAAACAATAAGAAAAATTGCCGCCGCAAACACAGCAATAAAAAAGACAGCCAAAAGCTTCCCCTTATCGAATACTTTTTTCATTCAGTTCCCTCCACTAAAAAACCTGTTACAGGTATCCCCGCAACAGGTTTTATTATCTTACATATCCTCTATCATGGCAAGTGCTCCATAAATATTTGAGTCATCCCCAAGAGCTGCTTTTTTAAGTTCTACAGTACTCCTTATGGACGGCATACAATAACGATCAACCTCTGCCAGAATCTTTTCCATAAAGAAATCACCAACTGCTTCCATTACACCACCACCATATACAACAATATCGGGGCTTATGGTATTTATCATATTACCTGTCGCAACGGCAAGATAATGACATGCTCTGTCAACAGCTTCAAGAGTTACTGCATCTTTTGCAGCTATTGCCTTCTTTAGGTTCTTACTCTTAAATACACCGTTCTCTATAGTCTCAGACAGCATATTCTTGCGTCCTCTGGCTGTTTGCTGCAATATATAAGAGCTCATTCCTTTCTTACTTGAAAAAGCTTCAAGACAGCCTCTTTGTCCACACCCGCAAAGCGGTCCCTCCGGATCAAGGATCATGTGTCCGTACTCAGCTGCTTTATATTTGTTACCGGTAAACATTTTGCCATCCAGAATAAGTCCACCACCCATACCGGTTCCGACAAAGAATCCGACAACATTTTTATACCCCTTGGCAACGCCATATTTCCATTCGCCAAGTACTCCGACATTTACATCATTTCCGATATAAAAAGGTATGTCGAATTTCTTCTCAATTGATGATTTTATATCATAATTTGTCCATGGCAAATTAGGTGAAGTAAGAATAATGCCTGCTCCCTGATCTATAACTCCCGGAGCTCCGGCTGCAATAGCTTTAATATCTTTTTTCTTGATATCAGAATCCCTTATCATATCTTCGACAACGCTGATTATCATTTTTTCAACATTATCAGCATCATCGCCGGCTTCTTTTGTCTTTTTCTTAAGCCTGAATACTATTTCCTTCTTTTCATTAAAAATCGCACCAAGGATCTTGGTTCCCCCGATATCCAGACAGATATTGTACTTATCAGCCATTTTTTTACCTCCGCTCTTTGTACTTGGCATAATTGTTTTTACCGTTTTCTTTTACATAATACAAAGCCTTGTCGGCATTTTTATATAATTCATTATACGCTTTTCCGTCATCAGGGTATACAGAATATCCTAAAGACATTGTATATTTTACCGTTTCTCCGTTATAGTCAATTGTCTTTGAATCTTCGGAAAATGCCTTTAGCAGTGAATCTATATTTTCTTCACTCTGATTCCTGATGATAACCAAGAACTCATCTCCGCCTATTCTTGAAGGATAGCAGTCTTCTCCAAGATTATTCTGCATTCTTCTTGCTGCATCCTTAATAACTTTATCTCCGCAGTCATGACCGTAATTGTCATTAATCTGTTTAAAGTGATCAAGATCCAAAAGCACCATTGCCAATGATTTGGTATCTTCATTTTCAACCAGAGATTCGTATACTTTTCCTATAGTCATTCGATTGAACAAGCCTGTAAGTGTATCTCTCTCGGCAAGGTTTCTGATAGTTTCATTTGTTCTCTTAAACTGATCAATATCATATTTAAGAATAAAAATATGAACCGTATCATTCTGCCTTGTCTTTCGCATGTGATAGCATGCATTTTGATATCTTGGCTGATCATTTGTACCTGTGCGTTCAAGATAAACCATTCTTCCGGAAAGTATTCCCTTTTCATACTCCGAAAGTAACCTGTCTCTATCATAGAACTCATACATTTTTTCCTGGTCTTCATCAGTTACCTGTGAAAAAACCATGCTCTTTGTAACATCACTAAAGGGTAGTTCAATATAACCGGTTTCACCAAAATCCGAAATAAGCCCGCTCTGTCCAAGATGCATATAAACAGTCTTGTTCTCTGTCAGATTAGCCTCCAGATAGAAAGTATTTCTTATAAACTGCTCAAAAGAACCATATCCAAGGGTATCTGTAAAAGCGTCACTCGCAAGCAAAAGAAAAGTCGGATCACTGGGCATATCATAGTATTCCGAGCCACTCTGGCTTATATCCGGGAGCTTTCTCATTCTTTCTGAATCAATGCTTCTCGATCCCATTATAAACATCCTATTGCCCTCAGAAACAATAGGAATCAAAAGGTACATCAGCCAGTTATAATTCCCCTGTGCATCAATGGTTCTAAAGTAATCCGTCAAATGGTCTATATTATATTCATTAAGTCTTTCATCAAGATTATTAAGATTATAGAATTCAAGGAACCCTTCTCTATCCTCATTGTATATGGCATCATTTGCAAAGCTCTTTATTGCTTTTGAGAACGGCCCCTTCTGCATAGTCTGATTATATTTAGCGTGATTTTCATAAACCGTTTCAAAAGAGTCTTCGCTTACATTCACAATATCCACTCTGTTATATATCATATAGAGGAATTTCAAATGCATATTCATCTGAACTGCTCTTGTTCCTGCATCGTTTTCGGATATTGCCTCTGCCGTAGCCAGTATCGCTGTCTTCTTCAGCTCCTTTGATCCTGTAATCCTTCTAAGCATAAGTCTGTTATAACCTGCAGTTGTAACAAACTCCATCGAATGTATCGCATCGTTATCAACACACTGAGCCGCAAGGGATCTGACATTTCGCGCAAAAGAGTGTCTTGGCGAATTGAAAAGATCATCAATAAATTTTATATCCCCTGCAAAAAGAGGCTCAAAAATATCGTTAAAATCTTTACTGTACATCAAAATTCTGAAAGAATTCCCATCGTATTCAAGCATTGCAAGAGGAAGCTGATTAAGGAAAATCACTTCGTTCTCGTCAAGATGCTTTTCCTCTATAGGTGTTTGAGAAAGTATATTTACATTTCCGATTTCATTATAGAAATTTCTCTCATTTTCATTTTCATACTCAAAAGGATATCCGCCTTCAGGATAATACCACATGGGTACAGCTTCGCTGTAAAGATGTCCCTGAGTTTTTTCGCAGCCTGCCTGCTTTAAGAACTCAAGAATTTCTTCATCCTCTACACTTCCCATCATTGTATGTATCCCAAGTTCTTTAGCCATATTGATTACGTTTTTCATCATAATCCTTGGCTTTTTGTCATAGTTATATCCCTCAAGGAAGCTACTGTTTATTTTCACAGCATCAAAAGGCATGTCATTCAGAATATGAAGTGATGAATATTCGCTTCCAAAATCATCAAATATGATGGTGAAGCCCTTATCCCTAAATCTCTCAAGTTCCTTCTTTATGCCTTTTCTGTCTGTCGTTATTTCAGCTTCGCTTATTTCAATCTGAATAAGCTTTCTTGACAGTCCATACCTTTCTACTTCAGTTTCTACAACCTTAAGCATATCGGCCAGTTCAAAGTCCAGCCTTGTCAGGTTGATCGAAATAGGTACAGGATCTAATCCGGTGTCTTTCTTTATGTCACTTAAATCTTTACAAACCTGTCTTATAACAAAACAGTCCAGAAGATTTATCTTCTTTGAGTGTTCAAGAACCGGTACAAAATCATTCGGATATAATATTCCATATTCAGAATTTAACCACCTGGCAAGAGCTTCATGGCCGCACACTTTTCCGGAATAAGTATGAAAAATCGGTTGATAATAAACAGATATTTCACCATTTTCTATTGCCTGTTCGAGATGATGCACCACATAATGCTGCATAAGAATTTTATTGTCTGTACTCTGATTGTTGAAAACAGAAATACCATCAGACTTTCTTTCACCGTTTGTGCAGGCAATGCTGGCATTTACAAGAATTTTTTCAGCACTCTTATCATCCTTTGATATTGGATATATACCGGCACGAAGTGACATTCCGGTATGGATATATACTTCATCAAAATCCTTTTGGATTCTAATTATGAAGGTTTCCACATCATCAATATCTGTAATAACAGCAAATTCGGAGTCTTCGATTTTAGAGGCTATATCAACAGGAAAAGCATTTCTGATTTTTTTCCTTACAAAAGTCAGAACCTGATAGCCTTCATCAAAGCCATAATTCATGTAATACTGTCTAAAATTCTCAACAACTATAAAAACACAGCAAAAAGAAGCAGATAATTCATCATTTTCTGCTTTCGAATCAATAATTTTTAAAAATTCATCCTTCTGGTATAGCTCTGACGAACCCTGTTCGCCTTCTCTTATTGTCATAATAATACCAGCCTCATTTTAGTAAATTTTCATAATTAAATGTTAGCAAAATGATGACTTAAAAACTATTAATCTTATATAAAAAATTATTAAAAAAAGGAGCATCACGTGTCGTGATACTCCTTCAATAAACGTTATATGTAATTATTCACCGAATACAGCGATATAATCCTTCTGGAATTTCTCAATTCCTGCTGTTGTAAGAGGATGATTAACCATCTGAGAAATAACGCCGAAAGGTACTGTAGCAATATGAGCACCTGCAAGAGCACAGTCTGTAACATGCATAGGATGACGAACAGATGCAGCAATGATCTCTGTATCAATACCGTGAAGGTCAAAAATCTGAGCAACTTCAGAGATAAGATCTGTTCCTCTGGTGCTTATATCATCAAGTCTTCCAAGGAAAGGACTTACGAATGCAGCACCTGCTCTGGCAGCAAGAAGAGCCTGGTTTGCTGTGAAGATAAGTGTCATGTTAACCTTGATGCCTTCTGCAGCAAGTGTATGACAAGCCTTAAGTCCCTCAGCTGTCATAGGAATCTTTACAACCATGTTCTTGTGAATCTTGGCAATTTCACGGCCCTCGGCAATCATGCCCTCAGCGTCAACAGTTGTAGCTTTTACTTCACCACTAATAGGTCCATCTACGATAGAAGCAATCTCTGCTACTACCTGATTAAAATCTCTACCCTCTTTTGCAATAAGGGACGGATTTGTTGTTACACCGCAGATAACTCCCATATCATTTGCTTTTCTAATGTCTTCAACATTAGCAGTATCCAAGAAGAATTTCATAATTAACTCCTTCCGCTCAGGATATATCCCGAAGCATTTTTAACTTAAGTTTTTCACACCAAAAACTATAATAGCACATCTAAATTATTTTACAATTCATTAAATGCTATTTTAATTGCAATTGTTGCTCATTTTAAGTCTCCACCGTCGTCATGCAAAAGGAATTCTTCAGTCTGGTCCGCAGCAGTTGTTGCCAAAGTATCACATCTTTCATTTTCAGGATGCCCGTCATGGCCTTTTACCCAGTTCCAGGTAACCTTATGTTTGCTCTGAGCTTCAAGAAGTCTCTTCCAAAGCTCAATATTTTTAACAGGCTTTCCATCTGATTTTTTCCAGTTTTTCTTTATCCAGCCATTTATCCAATTCTCATTGAAAGCACTTATCACATACTTGGAATCCGAATACAGATCAACTTCACAAGGTCTGTTCAGAGCTTCGAGTCCCATAATTGCACCCATTAGCTCCATTCTGTTATTAGTGGTTTTATCGTAACCTGCACTCAGTTCTTTTTCATGCAGTGTTCCGTTATTGTCAATGAACTGGATAACTGTTCCGTACCCTCCCGGGCCGTCCGGATTTCCTCTTGCGGATCCGTCTGAATATATAGTAACCTTCATTTCTTTTGTCTCCTAAGTATCAAAATTGTCTTCAAACCTTTATAAGGTCCAGTCTCCTGTATTTTCAAATCTAATTGCCATATTTTCTGCTTCCCTGACGATCATGTCATTGTATCCTATAGTCCTCAAAAGATTGATCGCATTTCTTTTTGTTGCGGGACCATCTTTAAGCTTATAGTCAAACAGCACATCATTTTCCTTCATTTCTCCTTCGAAATGCCGGATATCATAAAGCTTTCCAAGTATATCGGAAAGCTCCCCGTCATGCGTGGCTGCAAAGCACATAACGCTATCCTTATGATTGGCAAAAAATTCAAGTATCTTAGATGAAGCAGCAATTCTTTCAACAGTATTGGTTCCCCTTAAGACTTCATCAATAAAGCACAATACTGCAGCCCTGGAATCATCTTTGGCATCAAGAATTCTTTTTAGTGATTTAATTTCAACCATATAATAGCTGTCACCCAGATTTAGATCATCCTTAAGTGCCATTGAACTGAAAACTCTGAAAAAAGATGCTCTGTATTCCTTACAAATACAGGTATGTATTGTTTGTGCCAAAATCGTATTGATAGCACACATTTTAAGGAATGTTGATTTTCCGGAAGCATTTGACCCTGTAATAAGAAATCCTCTGTCCGCTGTAAATGTATTAGGAACAGGAGCATTCATTAACGGATGACAACCTTCTTTTATTTCATAATGTTTCTCTGTCAAAAATTCGGGCTTACAATAATTCCTGTCAAGTGAGGCCCTGTAATAACATACAGACATTACAGAATCAATATACCCTATGTCTTTAGTAAGCTTGTGAACCGATTCTTTTTTGTCCTGTAACTTTCTATACATTGAATTGAATTTAATTAAATCTATATGCGTAAGCATCCTGGCATAATCCATAAGAATATCTATAGGATTTCCACTGCCCATCACTTTAGAGCCTGACATTAATATCCATGACCCCTTCGTAAAGCTTTTAAGATCAATAGTGCACTCCTTTATTTCACGAATTTCATCGTAAAAAGTGCAATCTTCCAAAGATAGTAATTCTCTTCCGCCTCTTATCAATCTAAGTACATACGAAAAGGTCACCATATATGGTTGTAAGGATGCCTTAATTTTATAATAGCTAACAACATTTATAGCCATCGCTGTTATAAGAATTAAAAAACCTATCATAAAATTAAAGAATACCATTGAAAAGATTGAGCCTGCCATTATGATCAGCATTAATATATGAAAGCCATCAGAGCCCGGATTTGCTTTATCAATAAGCGGCAAATAATCATAAATTGAATACTTCCCACTTTTACCTACTCGAAGAAGACATTGTTTAATTTTACATCTCTCGTCTTCGCTTCCACTTAAGGCTTCAAGCTCTTTTTCCATTTTTGCAAAAATACCGGTGTCCTCTGTCTGCGGTGTCCTGAGCATATAGTAAAGATACTCTTCGCCCGAAGATGTTTCGCAATAGTTCAGCCTGTCATAAACGGTGTGCATATCCAGGTCATTCCAGGTTATATCATCAACAGAATAATCACTTATATTTTCTTTAAAATAGCCGCTAATATCATCACGTTGTTTCTTTAGACGCGCTGAAGGCGCAGAACCAAATTCGTCTGCGCACTTCATAATAAATTTTTTTTCTTCAATTTTACTGTTTCTGTATCCGATAAGAAATACCGCAAATATTATTGCAGTTACAATTATCAAAAACCAAATTCCAGTCATACCTTATTCGTTATTGTAACTCCTTGTTTATTCTCTCTTTTATCTCGGAAGCCTTTTTATATAGTTCCTCAGGGCTTACTCCTATATTATATTCACCATTTTCATAACGAATAACGCCGCCGATCATAGTAAGCTTAACATTAGCGTTGCTGCCGCTGTAAACTATGTTCTTAACGATATTATTAATTGGCTGCATATTGGGCTGATTCAAATCGATCATAATTACATCAGCAACCTTTCCTGCATCAAGAACATCTGCATTCATAAGTCCCATTGCATGAGCCCCGTTAACCGTAGCCATTTTCAAAACTTCTTTTGCGTCAACACATGCTGCATCATTTTCACGAAGCTTTGCAAGACCGGTAGTAAGAAACATCTCTCTGAACATATTAAGGCAATTGTTACTTGCAGGGCCGTCCGTTCCGAGAGCAACAGGTATTCCCCTCTTTAGATAATCATTAATGGGAGCAATGCCGCTTGCAAGCTTTGTGTTTGATCCGGGATTTGTAACTACATACATTCCCCTCTTTTTTAATATGTCCATATCATTCTCGGTGGTATGAACGAGATGATATCCGCCACCACCAAAATCAAACATTCCTAGACTGTCCAGAAATTCTACAGGTGTCATATTGTAACGTTCTTTACATTCCATAACCTCATTTGCGGTCTCTGAAATATGTGTAAAAACAGGTGCCTTATACTTGTGAGCAAGCTCCGCAATTTTTTCAAGCAATTCCTTTGAACAGGTATATTCAGCATGGAACCCTAATATATATGAATTATAACTGTCTCTTCCGTTAAGCTTGTTATAGCACTCCTCAACAAGTTCAGGTGATTGGCTGAAGTTATTTACAGCTCCAACCTGAACGCATCTCATTCCGGAATCACGGCATGCATCAGCTATTGATTCCGGTGTAAGATACATATCAAAAATTGATGTAATTCCACCATCCAAATACTCTAAAACAGCAAGCTGTGTCAAGTAATATATGTCCTCAGGGGTCAATTTTGCTTCAACAGGAAATATCTGTTTGTTTAGCCAATCTGCAAGAGGCATGTCATCTGCTCTTGATCTGAGCAATGTCATAGCTGAATGAGTATGGGCATTTTTAAATCCCGGCATTAAAAGGTTTTTTTTGCAATCAATTTCCCGATCAAAAATAAGCATAGAATCAGGATTTTCTTTATAATATGCTTCAATCTGATCCTTTGTATCACAATAAATTATCTTGTCATTATTTGTCCAAAGTTCACCTTCGAAAATATCCTGTTCTTCTCTCATAGTGAGAATTCTTGCATTATAAAACCTTATTCTCATCTCTTACCCCTTTTACACCAAATATTTTTTCTCAAAACTTCTTAACACATTCTGTCACAAGCTTCTCAAACAAAGGTCCTGTCTTATCTGCAGCTTTCTGTACATCCTCATGCGAAAGAGGCTCGTTTAACATCCCTGCCGCAAGGTTACTTATACATGAAATACCACATATCCTCATACCCATATGTCTTGCAGCAATCGCTTCAATTACAGTACTCATGCCCACTGCATCAGCACCAAGATTTCTTAACATGCGAATCTCGGCAGGTGATTCAAATGAAGGACCTGTAAGCTGAGCATAAATTCCTTCCTTAAGAGATATGCTGTTTTCCAAAGCTGTCTTTGCGATAATATCTCTAAGTTCCTTATCGTATACACAGCTCATATCAGGAAATCTTGTCCCGAATTCATCAATGTTCTGACCAATCAGAGGATTTCTTACAAATACAGAAATCTGATCTGTAATAAGCATAAGATCTCCTGCATCAAAATTATAATTGATTCCTCCTGCAGCGTTTGTAAGGAAAAGGATCTCTGCGCCCAGCATTCTCATAACTCTTGCAGGAAGTACGACATCACTTATATCATATCCTTCATAAAAATGTACCCTTCCCTTCATGCAGACAACGGGAACATCGCCTACATAACCAAATAGAAATTTGCCGGCGTGTCCGGGAACTGTAGAAACAGGAAATCCCGGAATATCCGTATATGAAATCTCGCACTCAATTTTTATCTGCTCAGCATAATTACCAAGTCCTGAACCAAGTGTGAGTGCAACTCGTGGCTTAAAATCTGTGATTTCTCTGATTGCCTTTACGCAGTTATTAACCTTTTCGTATATTTGATTTGCCATTTAGTCATCCTCCATTATTACATCATCTTCATCTGAAGTATCAGAATCCGTTAACGGAACCGAATTATTAATATAATACTCTACATCCGCCTCTTTGTCATGTATATGACCGTGCAGTTTAGGCCTTACCGTATTTTGAATAGCAAGGATAATTGCGTCAAGCGCTCCAAAATCCGTTAATCTATTAATTACAAAACCGTTTATACCTTTTCCTTCTTCAAGATTGCCAAACTGGTTTAGTATGTCTATAAGCATTCGGCTTCCCGGTACTTCATCAAATCTTATACCTATATTTTCGGGAGCATTACCAATTTTAAAAGAAATAGAACTGTCATGCTGAAGCGGTTCTCTTTTACCAAGATAGATATTCATTACCCTGGTTGTTGAATCCTCCATAAAGTAAAATTCATTTCTTAAAACAGGTCTGTTGTATTCATCAGTTGAAAATTCGGATACAGTTGTAACGGTATATATTTCACCATGCTCGTCTATATCGGTAACGGCAGATTTTCCGTCAAATCCGCATTTTATCTTATGGAGGGTATCACCTTCACGTATCAAAAGGAAAAAAGCACCGCTTAAACTGTCAAGTTTAAAACCAACCGAGGAAATACCGGATGTATAATTATTATGCATTATCTGCATAAGAAGCGGCATAAAACCAACACCCTTATCATCCATATCATAACTTTTTCCATCAAGTGTTTTCATAAGAAGATACCTGAATTTAGAACTCATTCCGCAAAGACTTCTCTTCTTTTTATTGTTCCAGCCACCACTCGGAATAGCCATACTAAAGTCCGGTTCTTCCTGTACGCTTTTGATAAATTTACGAAGACTACCCTGGGCTTTTTTTACTTGCTCCGTCACCTCAACAGGGCCATTCTCCACTTCAATTTTTGCCATCTGATCATGAACGATTCTTGACATGTTGCCCTTTTGGAAGAGATCTTCATTACCTGCGTTGGTTACTATCATCATATTGATATCCGGAAAAACATATACATTTTGTCCAAGCATACCGTTGAAGGTATAAGCGCCCAGTCTTGAGCTGCTATTCCAAAGCTGAAAACCATATCCCGGCGCAGTTATCTCACCTGTAGGGATGTGCATGGAAGTAGCAGCTTTCACCCATTCCTCCGGTAATATCTCCTTGCCGTCATATTTCCCACCATTTAGATACAACTGTCCCAGCTTAGCCATATCTTCAATTCTTATATACATCCCCCAACCGCCCTTGTTGATATTTTGAGGGCAGGTTTCCCAAAATATCCGTTTAATTCCAAGCGGATCAAACAGTCTTGGTTTTAAATAATCAAACATGCTCTCGCCCGTAACTTCCGTCACAATCGCAGAGAGCATGTATGAATTCATTGAATTATACTCAAAGGATGATCCGGGGGTAAAATTAGTCTGTGACTCCAGGAACTGTTTTCTCCAATCATTTGATGAAATGGCACCGGCTTCATTAAATGCGGCACCACTTGTCATTGTAAGAAGATGCCTGACAGTTATTCCGCTTGAAAACAAGCTTTGAAAAGGTCCCTTAATTCCTTTGAAAATATCTTCAATTTTGTCTTCTAATTTAATTTTTCCTTCGTAGACAAGCAGGCCGATAGCCATACCTGTTACGCTTTTACACATTGAATGGGAAACGTGCCAGTAATCCATATTAAATGGTTTAAAAGCACATTCCCCAATCACATATCCATTTCTGACTGCCATAGCTTTATGCATATGGCAGCTATTGTTTTCATATAAACTTCTGAATAGTTTTTCAATAAAGTCACTGCTAACACCCTGTTCTTCAGGTGTGCACCTTGGAAGCTTTGTTTCGCCTTCACAGTTTACGGGAAAAGCCGGTTTTTGAGCAGTATATGTCACTTTACTGATATCGCCTGTCTTGTGTCCAATAAGCTTCATTAAAAGCTGTATTACTTCAAGTTCTGACTTAGCCATTCATATCCTCTTTCGACCATTTCATGGCTCTCATGGAATTGAGGATTGCAAGTACGGCTACACCTACGTCACCAAATACAGCCATCCACATGGTCGCAATTCCGACAGCACCAAGAAACAGTATCAGTATTTTTACCGAAAGAGCAAATACTATATTCTCCTTGACTATTGCAAGCGTTTTACGTGCTATTTTAATAACTGCGGAAATTTTGCCTATGTCATCGTCCATAAGTACAATATCTGCTGCTTCGATAGCTGCATCAGATCCCATACTTCCCATCGCAATTCCGACATCGGCTCTCATAAGTACCGGAGCATCATTTATTCCGTCACCCACAAAGGCAACCTTACCGCTGTTATTATCTGCAAGAAGTTTTTCTACTCTTTCAACTTTATCTGCAGGCAGTAACTGCGAATACACCTCGTCTATTCCAACTTTATCTGCTACGACCCTGGCAGCATCATCATTGTCACCGGTAAGCATAACCACTTTACTTACACCGGCCTTTTTAACATTTGAAATAGACTTTGCAGCACCTTCTTTTATTGTATCAGATATTATGATTGTTCCAATAAAAACTTTTCCTTTTGCTACATAAATAATGGTGCCGGGCTTATCGGATTCTTTAAACGCAATATTATTGGCTTTTAAAAGTTTTACATTTCCAACATAAATATCTTCACCTGAAAGCTTAGCTGTAATGCCATGTCCGGGTACTTCCTTAATCTCCGTAAGCTCATTGTTATCATCTGCTAAAGCATCATTATTTTTATGAAGTTCCTCATGGTATTCAATAACAGATCTTGCAATAGGATGATTTGAAAACTTCTCTGCACCGGCAGCAATACAAATTATCTCTTCCTTAGATATCTCTGCATTCGCCTGTATTATTTCAGTTACTTTAAACTCACCCTTTGTAATTGTCCCTGTCTTATCAAGTACGAGTGTACTTGCTTCAGCTATAGCCTCTAAATAGTTACTTCCCTTAACAAGTATACCCAGTTTTGAGCTGGCACCGATCCCGCCAAAGAATCCGAGTGGAACAGATATAACAAGTGCACAAGGACAAGATACTATAAGAAAAATGCACGCTCTTTTTACGGAATCAGCAAATGGCATAAGTCCCATAATAGGTGGTATTACCGCAAGAAGTACTGCACCGATTGTAACTACAGGTGTGTAGTATCTTGCAAACCTGGTAATAAAGTTCTCCATACGGGATTTTTTGTTACTGGCATTCTCTACGAGTTCAAGAATTTTTGAAACCGTTGAATCTTCATAATTCTTAGTTGTTCTTATTTTTAAAACGCTATCCTTATTTACACATCCGCTTATCACCTCGCCGCCTTCAGTTACCCTTCTGGGTACAGACTCACCTGTAATTGCAGAAGTATCTATAAAGGAATCACCCTCAACAACAATGCCGTCGATCGGAATCTTTTCGCCGGGTTTTATAAGAAGCATCGTGCCTATCGTAACTTCTTCAGGATCAGTTTCAACAGCCTCTCCGTTTTCCTGGATCACATTAGCATATTCAGGTGCAATACTCATAAGTTCCGTAATGGATGCTCTTGATTTTCCAACCGCATAGCTTTGGAACAGTTCTCCTATCTGATAGAAAAGCATTACTGCCAGTGCTTCTGAATACTCTCCAATGGCAAAAGCTCCAAAGGTTGCTATCATCATAAGGAAATTTTCATCAAATACCTGTCCATGAGATATGTTAATAAATGCTTTTCTCAAAACATCATACCCGATCACAATATAAGGGATAAGATAAATCACAAAGATTACAGGCCATGAAAGTCCTTCAAAAAGACCTATATGGTCAACAATCAGAAGTACGATAAAAGCTGCAAGCACTCCTATTATTCTGTTTCTTGTTTTCTTCATTTTCCTAGTCATAATCTATTCCTCATTTGCTCTAACTATGATGTATTTCATTTACTTTTTATATGCTCAGATCTCAATTTCGCAATCAGGCTCAACCTTTTTGCATGCCTTAACAGCTGCATCAAGAATTTCATCATATATGTCATCGTCAGCTTCAAGAGTAAGCTTCTGTGTCATAAAATTAACTCTTGCGCTCTTTACACCATCAATCTTATTAATGGCTTCTTCCATCTTTGCAGCACAATTTGCACAATCAACTTCACATTTGTAACTCTTCTTCATAGTCTTGTCCTCTTTTCTTTCATTTGATTTTGTTTATTATTTTTCCTCTATATGCTCACGTCCCATGGATATTATTGTTCTCACGTGGTCGTCAGCGAGGTAATAATACATTTGTTTGCCTTCACGTCTGCTTTTTACCAGGCTGTTCATCTTAAGAATCTTTAGCTGATGTGATACAGCGGATTGTGTCATTCCCAGATTATCCGCAAGATCATTTACGCAGAATTCAGAAACAAATAAAGCAAAAAGAATTCTTATTCTTGTCGAATCGCCAAATACCTTAAAAAGCTCTGCGAGATCATACATTTCTTCTTCATCCGGAAGTTCATCCATTTTGCAGGATAGGTTCGACATATTTTTCACCTCATTAATTACCTGTTTATATTACTTAGTCCATTATTGTTATGTCCCGTTAAATAAGTCAGACAACAAAATGCACTTTTATCTTTTTACATATGAGCAATTGTTCATATGTTGATTTAAATATAATCCCATGTTTTCTAATTGTCAATATTTTTTATAACCTTAATTGATAAAATGTTTTAAAATAAATACATGAAAAATATCGATTATAAATTTGAATATTTAACTGAAAAAGCAAAGACTATTTTAAATGTGAAGAAAGGCTATCGTGATGATACCCTCTTCCCTGAGATAAGTACGCTTAACACAGATAAACATAACCCTATTGATGTTGTAACAACTGAAATAATGTATTGTGGTAAATATGAGGTCTGTGATTTTTTAATTAACCATTATTCAGATTTTCTTTCAATCAGCGATTACAGACTATTAACAAATCTGGTCTATGAAATAAAAACAACCGGCTTCCCTATAATCGATCACTTAAAAAGTGAGCAGCTTCGCAGAGTTGTGAACAAGCTGACAATTGATTGCAACTACTGTCTCTGGTTATGTGCAACACCGGATGATATTTATTATCATTATGTAAAGGAATACATTCCAAAAGCTGATAAAATTCAACCGGGCTATGCCGACTCCTGCCCTGACTTCAAAGTTAAAGCTTCCCTTTCCCTTGATAAATATAAAAACAGGTATGTCGAGGAAATCGACATACCTGAAAAAAATGTTCTTCTATGTGATATGGGTATTGAAGGAGTTCTTATCGCCTTCAATCGTTAATTGCTACTGCATTACAAAGTAGAATATCCAAAGCCGTTGCAAATTGCATCAACCTGTATTCCTTCCTTACAAAGAGGGCAATTATCATGAGGATAGCTTGCATAATCCGGCAGATCTCTTGTTGAGAAAAGTGATCTTATGGGATATTCCTCAATCTGTGTAGCTACGCTGAATATAGCAGCAATTCCAACTACTTCTCCCTTATAAAATTTTACAGAGTCAACTGCTCTTTTAAGTGAACCACCTGTAGTTACAGAATCCGAAAGAATCAGCACTTTTTTCCCTGTAATCATATGTTTATTATTATCTCTGAACATAATCTGACCGTTTACATTATATTCAGGGCCTGTAATATACATTGTTTTATGCGCATTTGTGGAAAGCACTCCGGCCTGTGTAAGTTTATCGGCAAAATAAGATCCGACAACCTCCATACCGTTAAGACAAAGTATTGTATCAATAGCTTCTGAAGCAATATAAAACTCTGCAAGAGATTCACCTGCTGCTCTGGCTTCCTTCATTCTTGCTTTAGCATCACAAAAATCGATGAAATAATTAACATGAGAATTAGGAGTTATAAAATGTCCCTTTGTGTTACGAAGAATTACATCATTGTTCCTTGAGTACTCAATCTTAGTATAACCTTGCATAATTCCCTCCTCCTGTTTCATAAATGAATTACTTTAAGAAGATAAGCTTATACATTATATTATCATACTAATTAAAAAATATTCTTTTAATTGTTAATTATTTATACAAATTTTAGATTACCAAACTGTTGTCTTTAAAGTTTTTTAATTCCGAATATGCAAGAGGTATTGAAACAAGTAGTGAAAACATATCCGCAACAGCCTGCGTAATCTCAACCCCAAAAAGACCAAAAATCCCGGGAAGAATTATAATCAGGGGAATAAAGAAAATTCCGTTTCGACAGGATGCCATAATTGAGGCTTTAAACCCTTTTCCAATGGACTGTAGCATCATGTTGGTCATAACAATACATCCGCTTAAAGGGATTGTTGCCGAAGTCCATTTCAGAGCTACTGTTCCTACTGCAATAACATCCGGATCGTCTCTGAAAAAAGAAATGATTGAAGGGGCAAAAATAAAGCATATGCCACCAACCAAACATAAAAATACGGTTGCGTATTTTACACAAAAGAAATACCCTTCTTTTACACGATTTTTAAGATTAGCTCCATAATTAAATGAACATACAGGCTGATATCCCTGCCCAAATCCGATAAGAGCCGATGACATCATCATCATCACTCTGGTATTAACAGACATTCCGGCTATTGCGGCATCTCCCCCATAGGTTCCTGCCGCTTTGTTCATAAGAAGTGATGCAATTGCCGCAAGCCCCTGTCTGAAAAGTGATGGAGCACCACCATTGCTGATTTCCTTAAGATAATATGAATCAAGACGAATATCTTTGAAGCTCAATTTAATGTTTTCGCCTTTTCTGCTTCCTATCAAAAGAACAATAAAACTTGTTAACTGTCCCATTATGGTTGCAATAGCAGCACCCGAAACTCCCAGGTGGAACACAAAGATCAAAAGAGGATCAAGCCCCATATTCATTACCGCTCCACACATAAGACCTATCATGGCATATACTGCACTCCCCTGAAATCTGAGCTGATTATTTATTACAAACTGCCCTGTCATAAAAGGTGCGCCTATGAGTATTATCCTCATATATTTTCTTGTATCTTCAAGCGTTGTCGTTGTTGAACCTATCATCATGGCAATATCATCCACAAAAATATTGCCGATGAGTGCTATCAAAACACCGAGTATTATAGCCAATGCAAAGCCTGTGGAAGCCATCTCATTTGCTTCTTTATATTTCCCGGCTCCAAGCATTCTTGAAAGATAATTTCCCGATCCATGTCCGCAAAAGAATCCTGTAGCCTGAATAAGAGCCATAACGGTAAATACAAGACCTACGGCTGCAGTAGCTTCTGTTGATATTTTCCCGACAAAAAAAGTATCCGCCGTGTTATAGATACCTGTAACAAGCATACTGATAATAGTAGGTACCGCGAGCTTTAATATGAGCTGTGGAATGGGTGTTTTGGTCATCATGTCGTATCTTTTACTATTTGTTTGCATACTTATAACTTTGTCCGCAGCAACAATCTTTATGCGAACAATTTCTTTTTCCTTTCTATCATCTCATCAATACTGTTCATATATAAGGTTACATCCTTAACATTATCGCATCTTTCAATTCTTCCGTCACCGTAAACTCTCTTTGTAACCGTTCCTGCTCCAATCGCAACAATGGATTGAACTTCTTCCATCATAAGTATGTTATAAATACCTGCTTTGCCTTCACAGGCATATCCAGTATTCTCAAGATTACCGGATATATTTTTTTGTCTGTAAAGATAATAGGGAGAAAGCCCCATTCTTTCAGCACCTTCACCTGCAATCTTCATCATCGATCCGGTATCCCCGGCAACAAAAAAACCATTATTTCTAATATGCTCAGCAAGTCGTGAGCCTCTTTTAACAGAAAGACTATGAACAGTCAGATCATCCGGATGAAGCTTTTCTATTTCACTCATTGTGTGTTCGACATCTTTTTCCGTTTCACCCGGAAGGCCAAGAATTATGTCCATATTTATATTATCAAAGCCTTCTTCTCTTGCGGTATTATAAGCTTCTATAAACTGTGAAACAGTATGTTGTCTTCCGATTCTTTTAAGTGTCTCATCACTCATAGTCTGAGGGTTCACAGATATCCTGTCTACTCCGCATTCCTTCATAGCACGAAGCTTATCCCTTGTTATCGAATCAGGTCTTCCCGATTCTACAGTAAACTCTCTGCAAGAAGATAAATCCACTCTATCTCTCAAATATGTAATCAATCTTCTCATCTGATCCGGACTTAATGTTGTAGGTGTGCCTCCGCCTACATATACAGAATTAACTGTTTTACCTTTAAAAGCTTCAGAAACATAATCTATTTCTTTTTCAAGGCAGCTTAAATAGGAATCAACTTTTTTAGCCCACGTTACTATCGGAAAAGATGTAAAGGAACAATAAAGACATGTTGTAGGGCAGAAAGGTATTCCAAGATAAATACTGTATCCATCTTTATAATTTATGTCATCAAGTATTGCTTTTTCTCTTATGGCAATGTTATATGCAAGATTTGTTTTTTCATCTGATACAAAGAAGGTCTCTTTCATATATTTTTTTATATCAGATACATCTTTACCTGCTTCGAGCATTTGCATTGGAATTCTTGTAGGTCTGATACCGGTGAGCGATCCCCAGGGAAGTTCATGTCCTATTTCCTTCGTAAGTTCCCTGTACATCATTTGCTTTAATGCATTTTTAGGAGTAGAAAGCGAAGATTTCGTTCCGTTTGTAGAGCTGTCGGAACCACCGGTTTCATTATCGCAAACAACAGATGCTTCACAGATTGTTCCATCCTTTCTGATTATCTTCATGGTAATCTTACCGGCATCCTCTGAAAAATCTATTTCGATTCTAAATGAAATTAACTTTTCATCTATCTCTTTATTTTCATACTCTTCGTCTGTTACAACGCTTACATCTTCTTTTGGGTAAAAAGCTTTTACAAGAGAATGTATGTCATATTTGTATCTATCTTTATTTATCCTGACTAAAATCATTACTTATTCCTTTATCATTCAATTTTAAATACAGGCAATAATATGCCTGAAAAAGTATTATAAAAATGAATTATACATTTTTTCATAACCTATTGTGGTTGTTTCACCATGTCCGGGATACACAACAGTATTATCTGGAAGAACAAAAAGCTTATCATGGCATGAACGTACAAGCTGACTCATTGAGCCTGTAGGAAAATCCGTCCTTCCAACAGAGCCTTCAAATAGCGTATCCCCGCTTATAAGTATATTGCCCTCTTCGAAATAATAGCAGCAGCTTCCTTCCGTATGTCCGGGTGTGGCAATAAGTTTAAATTTCAAGCCTGCATCCTCGCAAATTTCACCATCCGTAAGATATTTATCAGGTTTTACCGTAAGGTTCATTCCATAATCGATTGACAGATTATATGATGGATCTTCGCAAAGTCTTTTTTCCTTTTCATAAACAAATACCTTTGCTCCGGAGAGCTTTCGTAAATCATCCACACCCCCGATATGGTCAAAATGAGCATGTGTAAGGTATATAGCTGCAACACGAAAACCGCGTTTTTTAAGTTCGTTATAAATTAGTTCTCCCCTGTCTGCAGGATCAAAGACAATCACGGGTGTAAGCTCTTCCGATTCAACATTTGTATTACTACTATGATCTTTACCATCTTCCTTAAAAACAAAATAGCAGTTAGTCTGTACCATTCCCAGGCACATTGATCCAACTGCCACAGTTCCTATTTCTTTATTTTTCATTGTAAAAAACCCTTCCTGAATTTGCCGCCGCAATAATCCATAAACGATAACTACCAAATTAACTGCAAAAACATACTAAGCGCATATGAATGCGCTTAGTTCAAAAATTTGTCAGCCAGTAGTTCTCTCAATATCAATAACACTGTCTATATTCCTTATTTTATCAACAATCTCTCCAAGCTCTTCTCTGCTTGATACCTGGAAAGAAGTTTCCATAGTAGCAAGCCCCTGTTTACTTGTTCTGGTGTTCATAGATAAAATATCCACATTCTTTTCAGTAAGAGCTCTGGAAACATCCGCTAAAAGCCCGGACCTGTTATTTGCAAAAATATTAATAGTTGCAACATATTTCTCACCGAGTGCATGGCTCTCCCATTTTGCCTCGATGAGTCTTGTTCTATCCTCATTCTGCATCGCCCGAACATTAACGCAATCCTTTCTATGGATTGAAACGCCTCGTCCTCTTGTAACAAATCCAACAATCGGGTCGCCGGGAACAGGATTACAACACTTTGAAAATCTTACTGCTACGTCATGAATTCCTTTTACAATGATAGCACTGCCACTACTGCTAATTCTCGGTGTGACATTGGATTCGGCAACAGCAGCAAGAACCTCTTCATCAGTCATGTTCTGCTTATGATCTTTATCATAAAGTTCAAGTATCTTATTAACTACCTGACCTTCCTTAAGACCACCATGGCCTACAGCAGCAAGTACCGCATCCCAGCTATGAAAGCCATACTTTCTGACAATGAGGTTCTGATATTCAGGCTTCATAACATTGTATATATCAATGCCCTTTGCCTTACAATACTCAACAAGTGCTTCCTTACCCCTGCTAACATTTTCTTCTTTGAATTCATGTCTGAACCACTGGTTTATCTTATTCTTAGTCGATGTGCTTCCGACAATGCTAAGCCAGTCTCTGCTAGGACCTTTAGAATTTTGGCTGGTAAGTATTTCTATTCTGTCGCCATTCTGAATTCTGTAATCAATCGGAACAAGCTTACCGTTTACCTTAGCCCCAATCATCTTGTTACCGACAGCGCTGTGAATACTGTAAGCAAAATCGATGGGAGTAGAACCTGCCGGAAGATTTTTGACCTCACCATTTGGTGTAAAACAATAAACATCTTCGGAAAACAGATTAAGATCACTCTTAAGCAGATTCATGAATTCCTGATTGTCCGACATATCCTGTTGCCATTCAAGAATCTGTCTTAGCCATGTCAGTTTTTCTTCTTCCTGCCCTTCTACATGTTTACCATCAGATGCTTCCTTATATTTCCAATGTGCAGCAATACCATATTCAGCCGCACGATGCATCTCATAAGTTCTGATCTGTATTTCAAAAGGTTGGCCTGTTGCACCAATCAAGGTTGTATGAAGAGACTGATACATATTAGGCTTTGGCATTGCAATGTAATCCTTGAATCTGCCCGGAATAGGCTTGTACATTTCATGAATTACACCAAGCGCTGCATAACAGTCTTTTACAGAATCAACGATTATTCTAACTGCAAAAAGATCATATATCTGGTCTAAGGTCTTTCCCTGATTATGCATCTTTTTATAAATGCTGAAGAAATGTTTTACTCTTCCGTTCACTTCACCGGGAATACCAGCATCACTTATATGTTCTCTTACAACATCACAGATCTCATCAACATATTTTTCTCTCTCAACCTTTCTCTGAGCAACCCTTTTTACAAGGTCATAATAAATATCAGGTTCCAGATACTTAAGAGAAAGATCATCGAGTTCAATTTTAATTTTGCTGATACCAAGGCGTCCTGCTATAGGGCTGTAGATATCTAGTGTTTCCTGTGCTATTCTTTGCTGTTTCTCTGGTGGCATATGCTTTAGAGTACGCATATTATGAAGTCTGTCAGCAAGCTTTATAAGTATAACTCTGATATCCTTTGCCATGGCAAGAAACATTTTTCGTAAATTCTGAGCCTGCATTTCCATCTGATCCGGCGTCTTACTTGCATAGTCTCCTGAAAGTTCAAGTCCCTGCAGTTTTGTAACACCATCAACCAAAAGGGCAACATCAGCACCAAATTGTTGTTCAACCTGCTCCTTGGTATAAATCGTATCCTCAACCACATCATGTAATAAGCCTGCAGCAATTGTCTCCTTATCCATCTCCAGGTCAGCCAAGATAATTGAAACGCACAGAGGATGAATAATATAAGGCTCACCTGACTTGCGTCGCTGATCCTTGTGAGCCTCAGCAGCAGCCTGATAAGCCTTTTCAATCAAAGTAATATCATCGGAAGGATGATATCTGCGGACACGGGTAATAAGCCCTTCATAGAGGACTTCGGGAGACTGAAATTCATCGATTGATTCAATTTTTCCATCATCAAATTCTGTCTGTCCCATAATTATGCTCCGCTAAATAAGTTATTTTCCTTCGTATGAAAGAGCAGAATAAAGCTTGTAATCACCAAGTGCTTTTCTGCCTTCAAGTCCCTTAAGCTCCATCAGCACAAGAATACCGGCTACTTCACCGCCAAGCTTCTCAACAAGCTTAATCATAGCCTTAAGAGTACCGCCTGTTGCAATAAGATCATCAACAATAATAACCTTCTGTCCGGGTTTGATAGCATCAACATGCATCTCCATTGATGCAGTGCCATACTCAAGCTCATATTCCTCGGAAATTGTTTCACAGGGAAGTTTGCCCTTCTTACGAGCCATTGCAAATCCCTTCTTCATATTATATGCAATTGCCGTACCAAAAATGAATCCTCTGGACTCGGCACCTACAACAACATCAAAGTCAATATCCTTTACAAGATTCTGCATCTCATTTATAGCAAGCTGAAGTCCATCAGGATCCTGCAATACAGTAGTAATATCACGGAACATAATACCGGGTTCGGGAAAATCAGGTATAGTTCTAACATAATCATTTAACTGTTTCATCATTCTTACCTCATTAAAAACATATAGTTTCTTTTTAACTAAATCAGTATATCACGAATTTTACACAATTACGAAAAAATTTATACAATTTTAATAAATGAATTTTGTATAAAATTATAATAAAAGATTTTAAGCAATTAGTATATAGGCTTTGATAAAAAAAATAATACAAATCCCCCATATATACTTTTATTATCAAAATCACAAAATGCCTTTCAATAAAAATGTATATATGAGGGCTTCTATTCATATTTTTGGATTATTCAAGCTTGAATTCTATTATCTCACCGCGAAGATCTCCAATAAGACCCAGAGAATCTACATTTTTAAGTTTTGAAGAATCCATCTGTTTAATTAGTACCATGCTTTTTTTAGTTCCTGCAGGAATTGTTCCCTTAAATGAACTTAAATCATTATCAAGCATAGTCACATTTGTATATCCTACATTTTTTCCGTTAAGAATAACCTGAAAATGTGGATTTGCCTTTACCATATCTACAGATACATCTGTTGAATTTGTATTTGCTATTCTAAAATTCAATATAAGAAGCTTTTTCCCTGAAGTTGCATTTATAACAAATATATCATCGTTATCAGGATACGAACCTGCAACACTATAGCCGGAATAAGTAAGAAAAATTCCTTTAGAAATCTCTTCTCTCATTCCCTCAACTGTTTTATCCGCTTCACTTGTTAATTCTTCATTGCCTTCATCTGTAACAGGTTCATTGCTAATCTTTGCAGGAGTAGGATTTTCAGCAGTTTCTTCATTCTCTTTATCCTCAGTATTTTCTTCTGTGCCTCCTGCATTTTTTATACCCTGATCAAGATCATCTCCAAATTTTTCGAGGAGATTATCCAGATCATCCTTTGATTCATTATTTGAATCACTGTTATCAAAGCCATTGTTTAAAGGTTCTTCGGTATTGTCTTCCTCCTCGCCTGTATCTGAATTGTTTGCAAGATCAAGTTGTTCATCATTGTTTTCAGCGATTACCGTTTCATCTTTTTTCTCATTTGTTGAAGTATCTTCCGATCCTTCCTCAGGATTTTTAGGCATATTAGCAATAGCCTCAGCAGTTGCAGCATCACGTTCCGCTTTTCTTGCTTCACGTGCCTCTTTCTCCATTTGTCTTTCAAGCTCAAGAGAACTAAGTGAGGAAAGTCTTTCCACACCATTATTAGAATATTTCATCAATATGCTCACAGCATACTGAACTGTCTGGTTATATTCTTCATCAGTCATCTCAGGAAATTGAGATCCGCATCCTGTCAGTAATATCCCCACTGTAAGTCCTGCAGTCAAAGCCTTTAAAACACGTTTTATCATAAACGCCTCCATAAGGTTTTACCTTGTCTCAAGCTCAAACCAAAACTCCACACCATTATCATAATTTTGAACGCCATACTGCTGATGCATAGATTCCATTATAGCCTTTACTATTGACAGACCTACACCACTTCCTCCGTATTCCCGTGTACGAGCCTTGTCAACTTTATAAAATTTCTCCCATATATGATTTATGCTGTCTTCCGGTATCGGTTCACCTGTATTGAAAACCGATATCCTAACCTTATCTTCAAGTTGTGTAAGCTTTATTTCAATGATATTATCTCCGCCAATATGATTAAGCGCATTACTGTAATAATTCATCAAAACCTCTTCCGTCTTGAATTCATCAGCCCACACATATATGGAAGGATATTCTGCCATCTGGACTTTGGCGTTTTTCTGTTTCGTTAATATATCGGCAGATTTTACGTAATTCTTTATAGTTTCCGTAATATCAAATCTTTCCATTTGAGCAACATCATTACCGAATTCAAGCTGATTTAAGGTAAGAAGTTTTTTTACAAGCGTATCCATTTTTGATGCTTCATCTCTTATCACATCACAGTAAAATGCCATGCTCTCGGGATCATCGCTTATTCCTTCCTCAAGTCCCTCTGCATAGCCCTGAATAAGTGCTATAGGTGTTTTCAATTCGTGTGAGACATTTGACAAAAATTCACGTCTCATCTCATCTATTTCTTCTTTTCGGGCAATATCCTGTTTCAGCTCATTGTTTGCTGTTTTAAGCTCTTTAATTGTAGTTTCCAGCGTTTCGGATAACTCATTTATATTTTCGCCGAGAATATCTATCTCATTAGTATTCTTTTTGTTACTTTTTGTGTAATACTTTGCCTCAAAATTCAGATTTTTCATTTCCTCAGATATCTGGGAAAGCTGAAGTATTGGCTTCGTTATCCTGTTACTAAGGTAAATAATGCTTGCAGACCCGATTACAATAGCTATAATTCCAACGTAAAGCAAAAATCTGTTGGATATTCCGACGCTCTCTCTTATTCCGGCAAGAGCACATCTGACCATTACAATATATCCGGATTCAATAACGCCCCAGATTTCTAGGTATTCCGTATTTAATCTCTTATCTGTTTCAATCTGTATAGTGTATGTTCCGGTTTTTTCAAGTATTCTTTTTCCATCCCCGGGTGAGTTAAACAGACTATCCCCTATAAGATTATCCCAGAGAATATGTGCCATGTAGTCAGCATCATTTGATGATGATTTTATCATCTGTGAATCGGCGTCCAATACTATAAGTTCAATACCGTAAGTATCACATATGCTTTGAAGTTCTATATCATATTCATCTGTTGAAAAGCTCCCATTGGTTGAAGCTGAATCTATACTTTGGTAAGCTTTTTTTACAACATCAAGCTGATGTGACAAATATACTTTTTCAAGGAAAAACTTATTGATTATGATCAGGAATAAAATCATACCGACCATAACAAAAAGGAATAACACATTAAGTTCGGTTCTAAGTGAGAGCCTTACTTTCTTTTCATCATTTTTAGCCAATTGAAAATATCTCGCTTTGTTCTGGATTTAAAATATTATGAACATTGAATCTATAGGCAAATTCAATATTCTATGGTTCAAATTTGTATCCCATTCCCCAAATGGTCTTTATAAGGTCACCCTTTTCACCCATTTTTCCCCTGAGTTTTTTTACATGTGTATCTATTGTTCTGGCGTCGCCGAAATAATCGTAATTCCAAACATTATTGAGTATTTTTTCTCTCGAAAGAGCTATTCCTTTATTTTCTATAAAATATGTAAGAAGCTCAAATTCTTTAAAAGAAAGCTCAATCTCATTGCCATCAATCGTAACATTATGTGCAGCCTTATTTATTACAATCCCGCCTGCTTCTATAATATCCTCAGTTGAGCCTTGAGATGTTCTGCGTAAAATCGCCTCAACTCTTGCTACGAGAATTTTAGGGCTAAAAGGTTTTCCGATGTATTCATCAACACCAAGTTCAAAGCCCTGAAGCTCATCTCTCTCTTCTGTCTTGGCTGTCAGCATTATGATCGGCACCTTTGAATATGCTCTTATTTCTCTGCATACCTGCCAGCCATCCATTTTGGGCATCATCACATCAAGAATAATAAGTGCAATATCTTTTTCTTCAAAAAATAAATCAACAGCCTGCTGACCATCTTCAGCTTCAATCACTTCAAAATTATTCTTTACAAGAAAATCCCTAACAAGTTTGCGCATTCTGGATTCATCATCCACTACCATTATTTTTAATTTTTCCATTTATTTCACTCTCCTAAACAGAATATACTACGAAATTGTGTTTATTCTGTTTCTATTTCATCGCCATACTCAGTATCATCCTGAATCCTAAGGTCTCTTTCTTTAATTCTTACAGCCTTTTCCCGTTCCTTTAAAGAATCCTCCCATTCCGCATATCTGTTTGTAACGTTCTGTTTATAGTTTATTATGTTGTCACTTTCGGAATTTAAGGCAATTAAAAACATGCCCGCAACCATAATTGCAAGTATAAGGTTCATAGCAATGAGCACTATCATAGATGCTTTAACATCTAATTTTTTCTTTTTCGGAACCGGTGCTATGTACTGCCTTGGATGATACTCATCTTTCAAATCAACTTTTGTGAACTTTACATTTACAGGAATGGGTATAAGATCATTTTCACTTACACCTGCATTTATAAGTCTATCCCTTAATTTTGCAAGATAATACCACCCCACAGGTGTAGAAAAAATCTTATTCGTGATGGCTTTTTCGTATACCGCCTCCAAATCAACAATTCTTGTCGAGTGAACCTTCTGCCCGAGGACTTCAATTTTATGTTTATCCAATTCAGCTTTCTTTGCATCTTCTTTGGACAAAAATTCAAAGCCCTCAACTACGAGATTTTCTTCTTTCTCAGCAAAAGAAATGGATACAGATTCAGTATTTTCTCCTACATTATCCATCTTTTTTTCATTTTCATCTGCCATAGCCTTCTCCATAAGCAGCAATAAATACACTTACACTTCTGGCCTTAAGTCTCCAATTAGGTACAGATACAGGTTTAGGCCTGTTGTTAAAATATCTCTTATCCTCGGCAGCAGTATCAACCACCAGAGTCCAGTAAGCACCATCCGGAGGATCCGGTAAAGAAATCTGAATATCTTCCCAAAATACGTTTACAGACATAAGGACAATATCATCGTGTCCCTTTTTTCTGATAAATCCGGCAAACATAATACTGATAACCTTAGTGCTGTCACAAATATTTGTATTGTAAGGATGATCAGTAAATACTGAAATATTCGGATAGCCGGACATTGCAGGCTTTAAGTCCTTACGAATGCATGGATGCTTTCTTCTGAACTGTATCATGTCACGATAAAAATCAAAGTATTGCCTGTTTTTGGTATATAAATCCCAATTCAGCCATGATACTTCATTATCCTGACAATACGCATTGTTATTACCAAACTGTGTATTGGCAAACTCATCTCCCGCAAGGATCATGGGTGTTCCTCTGCTACACATAAGAACGGTAATGGCATTTCTCATCATTTTAAAGCGAAGCTCGTTTACCTCTTCGTTATCGGTTTCACCTTCATGACCACAATTCCAGCTTCTGTTATCGTTGGCACCGTCTGTATTATTCCAACCGTTAGCTTCATTGTGCTTTTCGTTATATGAAAACATATCATATAAAGTAAAACCATCATGGCAGGTAATAAAGTTAACAGAAGAATCGTAGCCGGCATAATTATACCCATACATATCCATAGAGCCTGTAATACGACGAACGGCTTCAGGAGCAGCCCAATATTCACCCTTGAGAAATGAACGTATGCTGTCACGATATCTGCCGTTCCATTCTGCCCATCTTCCCCAGGATGGGAATGAACCTACCTGATACATTCCACCGGCATCCCAGGCTTCAGCAATAAGCTTTACATCACCTAGAATCGGGTCAAAGGCAAGTCTTTGAAGAAGTGGCGGTGCTTCCATAGGCGCACCGTTTTGATCTCTTCCAAGAATACTTGCAAGATCAAATCTGAATCCATCAATTTTATATTCCTCAACCCAATAATGCAGGCATTCGACGATCATTTGCTGAACCATAGGATGGTTACAATTAAGCGTGTTGCCACAACCGCTGAAATTATAATAATCACCGTCAGGTGTCAGCATATAATATATATTGTTATCAAAGCCTTTAAATGAAATAAACGGACCGTTTTTGTTACCTTCAGCTGTATGATTGAAAACAACATCAAGAATAACTTCGATACCATTCTCTTTAAGGAGTTTGATCATTTCCTTTAATTCAAACCCCTCTCTGTTATATTCTTCAGTCGAGGCATAGCTTGTATTAGGCGCAAAAAAGCTTACGGTATTGTATCCCCAATAATCGAGAAGAGTTCTACCGTTCACAATTCTTTTGTCTCTTGTTTCGTCAAATTCAAAAATCGGCATAAGCTCAAGAGCTGTTACACCAAGCCTTTTTAAATAATCGACTTTTTCCATTATCCCGGCAAAAGAACCGCGACATTTGATGCCCGAGGATTCATCCATAGTAAATCCACGAACATGCATCTCATATATAATCGAATCACTCATAGGCGTTTTCAGCCAGCTGGTTGTCCCCCAGTCAAAGTCATTTCTGACTACTCTTGCCCTATAGGCCTCTTCAAACTTTATAGTCTGTCCCCAAACTCTCTGACCTGCAACAGCCTTTGCATAAGGATCCAAAAGAATATGGTTATAGTCAAAAAGCAGACCCTTGTCCTCATCCCAAGGTCCGTCAATACGATATGCATATTCCATATTTTCAATTGAAAGACCGAAAACAATCATGGAATGAACTTTTCCTATGCGATAATTTTCAGGAAAAGTAAGCGAAACATAAGGTCTCTCATCTCCTCTGTGATATAAGAGAAGCGTAACCTTAGTTGCTCCGTTAGAATAAACAGTAAAATTGACGCCATCAGGCAGAACTGTAGCGCCGTTGATGTCATAATACCCCGGACGAACCCTGAAGCCATTAATTGTTTCAGCAGCCAGAATTTGTCTGTTTTCTTCAGACTTTCTGTTTTCACGAAAATGAGGAAGTCCATAGTTATTCTGTTTTGGTCTTTGCCTTCTAAACTCCGTCATTAATCATTGCCCGGATATTATCCGGGATCCCCCCTTTTCATACTTAGAATTCAAAATACCAATAAAATACTATCATAATTGTATCACATATAAACATATATATGCAAAAAAGAACAGATATCCAAATATGAATATCTGTTCCTTATAAATTTTAAATTTATCTTTTGTTTAAACTTTAAGCAGGGTATGCACCATTCTTGGTATCTGCTGCTGTAAGGTCAACCTTTTCCTGCTGTGCAAGACGATATTTGAAGAAATCTGTTGCAACCTGAGGGAACAATGCATAAGACAATACGTCTTCATCCTGCTGCTTCCATTGTTTAACATCTTCCTCAAACTTAGGAAGTCCGGGAGCAAGCTTATCTGCAGGTCTGCATGTAATAACCTCTCTGTCGCCTATAATCTTCTTCTGAACTTCAGGATTGAAAGGTTTGATTGTCTTACCATATTCACCGGCAAGCAGATCCTTCGTCTGGTCTGTAGCAACCTTATATCTTTCACCCATAAGTACGTTCATAACAGCCTGAGTACCAACGATCTGTGAAGAAGGTGTAACAAGCGGAGGTTCACCAAAGTCCTTACGAACCTGAGGAATCTCCTCAAGAACTGTATTATACTTATCGCTTGCATTCTGTTCCTTAAGCTGGCTAACCATGTTGGAAAGCATACCACCGGGAACCTGATACATAAGAGTCTTAATGTTAACTCCAAGAACCTTAGCATCCATAAGTCCGCTCTTTAAGCACTCTTCTCTGTAAGGTCTGAAGTAATCAGCAATCTCAGCAAGAAGCTTCTGATCAAGACCAGAATCAAATTCCTGTCCCTTGAAGGCTTCTACCATAACCTCTGTAGCAGGCTGTGATGTACCAAGTGCAAAAGGTGAAATAGCGCAGTCAATGATATCAACACCTGCTTCAGCAGCCTTAAGATATGTCATACTTGCAACACCTGAGGTGTAATGTGTATGAAGATCAATAGGAAGGCTTGTAGCACTCTTAAGAGCTTTAACCAGCTTCTCTGCCTCATAAGGAAGAAGAAGTCCTGCCATGTCCTTGATACAGATAGAATCTGCACCCATTGACTCGATTTCCTTAGCAATGTTCATCCAGTATTCTTCTGTATAAGCATCACCAAGTGTATATGCAAGAGCGATCTGAGCGTGTCCACCCTCTTTCTTACATGTTTTTACAGATGTCTCAAGATTTCTTAAATCATTCAGGCAGTCAAAAATACGAATAATATCAATACCATTAGCAATTGACTTCTGAACAAAATACTCAACAACATCATCAGGATAGTGCTTGTAACCAAGAATGTTCTGACCACGAAGAAGCATCTGAAGCTTTGTGTTCTTAAATCCATCTCTTAATTTACGAAGTCTCTCCCAAGGATCTTCCTTCAGGAATCTCATGGAAGCATCAAATGTAGCACCTCCCCAACACTCTACTGAGTTGTATCCTACTTTATCCATTGTAGGAATAATGGGAAGCATAAGCTCTGTAGGCATTCTGGTGGCAATCAGTGACTGATGAGCATCACGCAGAACTGTCTCTGTAATCTTAATTGGCTTTGCCATAGTAATATCTCCTTTTCAATATTTTCATAAGGAAGTTCCGCTTTCGAGCTTTCAGCTCTCGCCGGAACAAAGTTCGATTACGGAAACCAAAGATTTCCTATCTCACTTTAAAATACTCCGAATACTGCCATAAAGGTTCCGGCAACAACTGCAGTTCCAACTACACCTGCTACGTTAGGTCCCATAGCATGCATGAGAAGGAAGTTGCTGGGATCATACTCTGCACCAACCTTCTGAGATACTCTGGCAGCCATAGGAACAGCAGAAACGCCTGCCGATCCGATAAGGGGATTAACCTTACCGCCTGTGATAACGCACATCAGCTTACCAAACAATGTTCCGGCAGCAGTACCTATAACAAACGCTATAAGACCAAGAACTACAATCTTTATAGTTGTTATATTGAGGAATGCCTCAGCACTTGTTGTAGCACCTACAGAAGTACCAAGCATTATTACAACGATATACATAAGTGCATTGGAAGCTGTTTCCTGAAGCTGACGAACAACTCCACTTTCACGGAACAGGTTACCAAGCATCAACATACCGATAAGAGGTGCTGTTGTAGGAAGAATCATACTTACAACGATCGTAACAATAATAGGGAAAAGAATCTTTTCAAGCTTTGAAACAGGACGAAGCTGCTGCATGCGAATCTTTCTTTCCTTTTCAGTTGTAAGAAGCTTCATAACCGGCGGCTGAATAATCGGTACAAGTGACATGTACGAATATGCTGCTACGGCAATAGGACCAAGAATTGTGGTCTGGTTAAGCTTTGTTGCAAGGAATATAGATGTAGGACCATCTGCTCCTCCGATAATTGAAATAGCTGCAGCCTGCTGATCGTTAAATCCCATGGCAATAGCCATGAAATAAGCTGAAAAGATACCAAACTGAGCAGCTGCTCCCATAAGGAAGCTCTTAGGGTTAGCAATAAGCGGGCCAAAGTCCGTCATCGCTCCAACTCCCATGAAGATAAGTGAAGGCATTATAGCCCACTCATCAAGCAGGTAGAAATAATATAAAAGTCCGCCTACACCGTTGGATGACTTCTCGATTGAAATCATAATATCAGGATAGATATTAACCAAAAGCATACCGAAGGAGATAGGCACTAAAAGAAGTGGCTCGAAATCTTTGGCGATTGCAAGATACATGAATATCAGCGCAACGACTACCATGATATAGTTACCGGGAGTCATTGTTGTAAATGCTGTTTGCTGCCAGAGATTCGATAATGTGTTTACAATGTAATCCATTTAACGACCTCCGTGTGAGTCTCCTAATTTAGTTCATTGTTGCAACAACGCCGCCGGCTTCAACCTGATCACCCACAGCAACGTCGATACTTGCGATTGTTCCATCCTGAGGAGCAACCATAGGAATCTCCATCTTCATTGATTCCATAACAACAACGGCATCACCCTTCTTAACTGCCTGACCTACAGAAGCCTCGATCTTAAGGACCTTACCTGCTGCACCTGCTGTTACCTTAACGCCGCCTGCGCCGGCACTAGCCTTCTTAGCAGGTGCTGCGGGAGCCTTAGGTGCTGCTACGGGAGCTGCTGCTACAGGAGCGCCACTGCCTGCACCTTCCTCTACAGTTACATCATATACGTTTCCGTTAACGGTAATTGTATAATTTTTCATTATATATATCCTCCTAAAAAATAAGCTTGAATTCTGATATTTTAAGCTCTTTTCCAATTGCTTGCTTTGCCAACCTTACGAACCGACCTTACAACAAATCCATCACCGGTGTTGCCCTGACTTGCTTCATAAGCTGCTATAGCTGCTGAGATTACAGCAACAAGCTCTGTATCATCAGAAAGCTCTTCTTCCTTCTCTGCAATCTGAGAAGTAACGGTATCCATTGATTTCTGTGTAATCTCTTTATTGGTCTCCGTTTTTTTCTCAGTCATCTTATTAATGAGCGGGAATAAAGAAATAACCAAAGCAATTATAATAAGTACAGTAAATGCCATTCCCATACCAAGAAGTGTATTAAGTCCGGCACTTCTAAGCTTCTCACCGGTTGAATGATTAACATTGACTGAAATAAGTGTGGGAACACCTTTTCTATCAAGTGAATATTCAAGGATTGCCGTATGTGCATTATTTCCGGTTCCTTCAATGATCGCATCAACCATCAGAGCACCATCTTTGTTTACATAGTAGGTAAGATCCTTGACGCTGATATCTTCTGCAAGTGTCTCGGTGCTGTTAAAACCGATTTCATTAATCGCATCATACCAGTTCTTATATCCGGCGAAGAATACATCATAAGTATTCTCATCAAAGCTGTCTTCTAATTTATCCTGGAAATTGTCAGGTGTTATACCCTGCAAATACATAGTTTCAAAGTACTGGTCTTCGATTGTCTGGGCATATCCCATCAGACCATCCTTTGAAAATACACTTTCATCATATCTGCTTCCGGCTACAGTATTATACTGAATATTGTCACCACATGCAGATAGACCCAGCATGCAGATAAGGGTAACACCTAAAGCAAAAATCTTATGCTTCACTGTCAGGCTCCTCCTTATACTGTAGTGTGCTTCCTCACAGGGCGCTCTTCACGCTTAGAGTAAAGCATTTCAAAAGCTCCTATTACATATTTTCTTGTGTCTGCAGCGTCGATGATCGTATCAACATATCCTCTGCCTGCAGCACTTTCTACATTGTTCTGGAGTCTCTCGTAAGCAGCTGCTGTATCTGCCACAGTTGCAGCGTCCTTGCCATCAGCAATGATCTTAGCAGCGTGCTCTGCATTCATAGTACCGATTTCTGCATCCGGCCATGCAAATGTCATATCTGCACCTATAGCCTTTGAGTTCATAACAACATATGCACTACCGTAAGCGGTTCCTGTAACAACATTAACCTTCGGAACTGTAGCTCCTGATAATGCAGCAACAAGCTTAGCTGCACTCTTTGCAACATGTCTTTCATCACATTTTGTTGCGCCGAAACCTTTAACATTTGTAAGTGAAAGAACAGGAATTTCAAAAGCATCGCAGAAGTCAACCATATCTGCTGCTTTTTCACATGCATGAGCTGTAAGAACATTATCAAACTTTTCAGCAACTTCACCGTTCTCATCATAAACAGCTCTTCTGTTTGCGATAACGCCAACAGTTGCACCGTTTAATTTAATAAAGCCTGTTACCATCTCCTTTGCATATCCGCGCTTTGTTTCAAAGAAGATTCCGTTATCGGAAATCTGTCTAAGCATAAGTGCCGGATCATCAACTGATCCATCGAGATTTTCACATGCGCGATTAAGATCGTCTGCACATTCTTCAAAATTCTCTGTATCTTCATTGTTTGAAGGAAGTAGTGAAACGAGTTCTCTGATCTGAGCATAGATTGCCTGTTCGTCAGCTGCAACGTCTACGTTTCCGACCTCACCGCTCTGCCATGAAGCAGATGATGTATCGCATTTTTCCTTACTGTTACCTTCAAGGACATTAGGAGAATTAACAAAGAGTTTTCCACTGTTTTCTTCCATGAAAGTAAAATCTGTCATTGTCGGGAAAAGTGCAAGACCGCCACCACATGATCCAAGAATTGCTGTGATCTGCGGAACAACTCCTGAAGCACTTACCTGCTTGCGATAGATCTCGCCGAATGCATTAAGTGCATCAGTTGCCTCCTGAAGACGAAGTCCAGCTGAATCGATAAGACCGATTACCGGTGCTCCCATCTTAAGAGCCATATCATAGAGACCTGCTATTTTTTTAGCATGCATCTCACCTACAGAGCCGCCGAGAACGGAAGCATCCTGAGCATAAACGTATACAAGCTTACCGCCAATAACGCCATAGCCGGTTACTACACCATCAGAGGGTGTCTCTGTCTGCTTCAGATTGAAATCCGTGCTTCTTGCCTTAACCTGAGCGCCGATTTCAACGAAACTGTTTTCATCAAGCAGAGAAAAGATTCTCTGACTTGCCTGAGAAGAACTACTCATTTCTTCACCTCCGTAATATATTTTTAAGTGGGAAATAGCTTTTGTCTATAAGAAAATGTGGAGCAACTTTCAGATAGCCAAAACCACAACTTAAGTCAGAATATAGTATAGCACAAAACAAGGGCATGGAGAATACTCCACGCCCTTATTTTATGCGGAATTATATTATTTTTATATTTAAACATCAAGTTTAACACTTATTTCCTGTTCGGCTTCCTGTTTGAATTCTTCAACCCTCACAGCATCCAGTGCCGGAAGCTCTTCGAGAGATTTAACCCCAAAGCTTCTAAGAAACTGCTCAGTCGTCCCAAACAGCAACGGTCTTCCCGGAGCATCAAGTCTTCCCAGCTCCTGAATAAGATTGAACTCCACAAGCCTGTTGACAGCATGATCACTGTTTACGCCCCTTATTCTTTCGACATCAAGACGGGTAATCGGCTGTTTATAAGCAATAATCGATAAAGTTTCCATAAGTGCATCCGTAAGAGTAATCTTCTTAGGAGTTTTAGCAACCTTTATCAAATACTCATACATCTCACTTTTTGTACAAAGCTGGATGGAATCTTCAAGTTCAATAAGTCCGATACCGCTATCCGTTCTATCGTATTTTTCCTTAAGATAAGCAATCTGTTTACGAACATCCTTCAGATCCTCATCCAATGCATTACAGATTGCCGCTACAGAAACCGAATCCCCCATTGTAAAAAGGATTGCTTCTATAGCTGCCGCTCCTTCTTCTTTTGTCATATCTTCCTCACTTGGCTGCTCTGTTTGATGTGATCATAATATCACCAAACGTCTCAGTCTGTTCAATTTCTATATCGCCTATCTTCATGGCTTCAAGTATTACCATGAAGGTAACTATAATCTCTACCTTGCTGCCCTGTTTTTCAAGAAGTTGTTTAAAGCTGAATCTCTTGTGTTCTCTGATATATTCTTGAACATAAACAGTTTTCTGGTCAAGATCCACCGATTCCTTCTCTATTTTGCCAAATTTACTTCTGATAGGATCAACCTTATCCTCTTGTCTTCTAAGTAAAGCCTGAAAAATATCGTTAAGCTTAGCAAGATTGGCATCACCTATAAGTGTGTCGTAGTCTATAGGTTCTTCATATGACATAACTTCCGGTGGAATGCTTTTTTTCCTGTACATATGTGTATCAGCATTGATCTGACGTTCACGTAGCTCATCAGCCATAAACTTATACATCTTATATTCAAGAAGTTTCTCGACAAGTTCTGCTCTGGGATCTTCTTCTTCGCCTTCCTCATTAACTTCTTTAGGCAAAAGCATCTTACACTTTATATCAACAAGCGTTGCAGCCATAACCAGGAATTCACTGGTAACTTCCATGTCATCTCTCTGCATGGCTCTGATGTAATCCATATATTGCTCTGTTATGACAGCAATAGGTATATCATATATATCTATTTTGTTTTTATCTATCAGATGAAGCAACAGATCAAGAGGTCCCTCAAAGACCTGAAGCTTTACTTCCAGTGCCATTATAAGCTATCCTCGTTACTGATTTATTTATCCGAAATAATTTTTATCACACAAAGCTCTCCGGGATTATTAAACCTTATCGGAACCGAATGTGTGGAAAGCCCTCTGCTTAATACCATTTTCTTATTTGTTAACTCAAACAGTCCGCCGTCATATTTAGGAAACAATACCATCGCAGGTGATATCACACCTCCAATAAAAGGAATCCTTATGATGCCACCGTGGACATGACCCGAAACAGTAAGATCAGCACCCCATTTTACATAGTCTTCAAAATAAATCGGATTATGTGCGATTAATAATTGGAATCTGCTTTCGCACGGTTTTCCAAAATATTGTTCTATATGGTTCTCAGGCATGGGGCGTTTTACAACTTTTCTGAAATATTCATACCCAAGCTCAAGACCATGGATTTCCATGTTATAGTCTTCCAGATAAGTGCCTGTATTTCTCAAATGAACACATCCTGCATCGGTTATTTTTTTAGCATACTTTGTATATACTTCTTTTCTGTGGCCGCCAAGAAGATCCATTTTGTATTCATGATTGCCATTTGCAGCATAAACAGGATATCTTGAACATAGTTTTGCTACAAAATCCCCGATTTCTTCGTAATGATCCTGTCCGGATTCATTAAATGCCGTAAGTAAGTCGCCTGCTATAAGAATGATATCCGGAGATATTTTGTCTATAGCTTTAAGTAATTCTGAATTTCCTTCACCGAATTGTTTCTCATGGAGATCCGATAAAAGACAAAATACAGCATCCTTTTTTATTTTATCCGAATGAATCTCATAGTTTCTCACAACAAAGTGATTCATATCATGATAAATGATCGCAATAACTGACAATATCAATATCGCAAACACTATCGAAATAATATATATCATATTTTGTCCTATGAATTTGCGGAGTAATTAGTAAGAAATGTATTACATAGAAATTCAGACAGATTTCTTATGTAATAAAATAGTCCTTGATTTAAATAAACCAAGGACTTATTTTTATTAATTATATTTACGTTTTCTAGCTGCTTCAGACTTTTTCTTACGCTTTACGCTTGGCTTCTCGTAATGTTCTCTTTTACGAATCTCCTGCTGGATGCCAGCCTTAGCACAGCTTCTCTTAAAGCGACGTAATGCGCTGTCTAAAGTTTCGTTCTCTTTTACAATAACTGTTGACATTCTCTACTCTTACCCTCCCTTCAGACCCTTCCTTAACGGGCACCAGGGTTATTTGCTATGTCTTTGAGCATTAGCCCACATAACATCTATAGATTATACCATAATTTCAGGCCCCGTCAAGAGCAAATTAAAAAGATCTAAAAATATTTATTTATCTATTTATTTTATCTGTAATTCAAGTGCTTTTTCTGTTTCAGCAATAGCATCAGGAATACCTGCAGGATTCTTGCCACCTGCCTGTGCCATATTAGGGCGACCACCACCGCCGCCACCTACTTTACCGGCAATTGCTTTTACAAGGTTACCTGCATGAGCACCCTTTGAAATAGCTTCTTCGGTTGCCATAGCCATAAGGTTAACTTTGCCGTCAAGTTCGGAAACAAGAACTACAACACCTTCACCAAGTTTACCCTTAAGCTGGTCTCCAAGATCTCTAAGGCCGTTCATGTCAACTCCCTTTACACTCTGTGCAATAAGTTTAACGCCCTTAATATCCTTTACGCTATCCATTACATCCCCAAGAGCAGCCTGCGCTTCCTTGCTCTTAAGCGATTCATTTTCGCTCTTTAATGCTTTAAGCTCTTCCTGAAGCTTCTTTATCTGAGTAAGAACATCAGATGTATTTGCTTTAAGAAGTTTTGCTGCATCATTAAGAGTAGCCTCTACATTCTTGTAATAATTTCTGGCATTATCACCAGTAAGAGCCTCTATTCTTCTCACACCGGCAGCAACACCGCTTTCCGAAACAATCTTAAACATGCCTACATGGCTTGTATTTGATACATGAGTACCACCGCAAAGCTCAATAGAGAAATCCCCCATCTTTACAACACGTACTCTGTCGCCATATTTCTCACCAAACAGAGCCATTGCTCCGGTCTTTTTGGCTTCTTTCATTGTCATCTCTTCCGTAACAACAGGAAGGGCCTCAGCAATCTTCTTATTTACAAGATCTTCAACCTTTTGAATCTCATCAGGAGTCATAGCCTGATGATGGCTAAAATCAAATCTTGTCTTATCAGTATCCTGATAAGAACCTGCCTGCTCTACATGGTCTCCGAGAACTTCTTGAAGAGCCTTCTGAAGAAGATGCGTAGCTGAGTGATTTCTGCAGGTCTTTGCTCTTTCCTGTGCATCAACCTTAAGAGAAACTTCATCAGAATTCTTAAAGCTGCCGCTTACAACAGTTCCTACATGCGCAGTTCTTCCACCTGCTACATGAACAGTCTCTGTAACTTCAAATTTCGAACCATCTTTTCCGAGAATAACACCTGTGTCACCTACCTGGCCGCCCATAGTGCCATAGAAAGTTGTTTTGCTTGTAATTATTGAGCCCTGCTCGCCTTCCTTAAGTTCATCTGTTAATGCATCACCTGATGCCATAGCTACAATACTGCCATCGCAGTCAAGTGCATCATAACCAAGGAACTGCACCTGAACAGATTCATCAAGCCCATCAAATACACCTGCTCCTGTACTAAGGTTTGCAGAGAAGTTTTGGTTATCTCTTGCCTTCTGCTTCTGCTCTTCCATAGAATCTGCAAAACCCTTTTCATCAACAGTGAATCCTTCCTCACCGGCAAGTTCAACAGTAAGTTCTACAGGGAAGCCGAAAGTATCGTAAAGGAAAAATGCATCCTTTCCTTCTATTTCTTTCTTGCCTTCAGCACCGGTCTTATCAAGAATCTTCTTAAATTCTTTCATACCGTTTTCAAGAGTTGATTCAAAACGAGTAATTTCTCTTTCAAGTTCTGTAAGAACAAACTTGCGATTCTTATCAAGATGTTCATAGCTCTCAGCATACTCATCTATATATATCTTCGCAACGCCAAGAATCTGATCCTTGTTAAGACCAAGTGTTCTTGCATGTCTTACGGCACGACGAATAAGTCTTCTTAAAATATATCCCGCTCCTGTATTTGAAGGAAGAAGCTTAGCTTCATCTCCGATAAGCATAACGGAAGTACGTGTATGATCAGCAAGTATCCTCATTGATCTTGTGGTTTTTTCGTCAGCCTCATATTTGATTCCGCTTTCTTTTTCAATGTATGCAATAACAGGTGCATGCAGATCAATCTTATAAACGTCATCAACTCCGTTAAGGAAAGCAAGAATACGCTCAAGTCCCCAACCTGTATCAACGTTTTTCTGAGAAAGAGGTGTTAAATGTCCGTCATGATGTTTCTCATACTGCATGAAAACATCATTACCTATTTCTGTATATTTTCCGCAATGACATCCGGGACCGCAATCAGGGCCGCAATCAGGAATATCCTTTACATAGAACATCTCACTATCGGGACCACAGGGACCATATTCAAGTCCCCACCAGTTATCCTCAGCAGGAAGGTAAAAAATATTCTCAGGTTTAAAGCCTGATTCAATACGATATTTAGCGCCTTCCTCATCCCTCGGTGCATTCTCATCACCTGCAAAAACAGTAGCAGCAAGATGATCTGCATCGAATCCAAAGAGCTGAGTTAAAAGTTCGAAGCTCCACTGACAACGCTCCTTCTTAAAGTAGTCACCAAGTGACCAGCTTCCCATCATTTCAAAGAATGTACCATGACTCTTATCACCTACAGAATCAATATCATTGGTACGAACACATCCCTGAACATTGCAGAGTCTGGTTCCCATAGGGTGCTTCTTACCAAGAAGATACGGCATAAGAGGCTGCATACCTGCAACATTAAACATAACACCTGTTGACCCGTCAGATACAAGTGAAACCGCACCACAATCAACATGTCCTCTGTCTATATAAAACTGCTTCCATGCCTTACGCAGTTCATTTGCTGTAAATTGTTTCATATATTCTATAAACTCCTTTGTTTTTCAATACCTTTCCGTCTCGAAAACTTATTAAATAAAGTTTTTAAATGTATCAGAAGGTAAACTTATCTGCAAAGTATGCTTCAAGTTCATCAATTGCAACTCTTTCCTGTTCCATACTGTCACGGAAACGAACAGTAACCTTTCCGTCTGTCTCAGAATCAAAATCATATGTTACACAGAAAGGAGTACCAATTTCGTCCTGTCTTCTGTATCTCTTACCGATATTTCCTCTGTCATCAAATTCGCAGTTATATTTCTTTGAAAGCTGAGCAAAGATTTTTTCAGCGCCTTCGTTAAGCTTTTTGGAAAGAGGAAGGACCCCAATCTTAACCGGAGCAAGTGCGGGATGGAAATGAAGAACTGTTCTTACATCTCCTTCAGCAATTTCTTCTTCATCATAAGCGCCGCAAAGGAAAGCAAGTACAACACGGTCAGCTCCGAGTGAAGGTTCAATAACATAAGGAATGTATCTTTCATTCTTTGTATCATCAAAGTATGTGAGGTCTTCCTTAGATACCTCCTGATGTCTTGAAAGGTCATAGTTGGTTCTGTCAGCAATTCCCCAAAGCTCACCCCAGCCAAACGGGAACATGAACTCTATATCACTTGTAGCTTTGGAATAGAATGAAAGCTCTTCCTTATCATGGTCTCTTACTCTCATTTCTTCTTCCTTCATACCAAGAGATTTAAGCCAGTCAATGCAGAACTGTCTCCAATACTCAAACCACTCAAGATCTGTTTCAGGCTCACAGAAGAACTCGAGCTCCATCTGTTCGAATTCTCTTGTTCTGAAAGTAAAGTTACCCGGTGTGATCTCATTTCTGAAAGACTTACCAATCTGACCAATACCGAAAGGAATCTTCTTTCTGGATGTACGCTGAACATTTTTGAAATTAACAAAAATACCCTGCGCTGTTTCAGGTCTTAAATATACAGTATTCTTAGCATCCTCTGTAACACCCTGGAATGTCTTGAACATAAGGTTGAACTGACGAATGTCAGTAAAGTTGTGTTTTCCGCATGACGGGCATGGAACATTATGATCATCGATGAACTTCTTCATCTCCTCCTGGCTCCATCCGTCAACAGATGATTCAAGTGTAATATTGTTCTCAGCAGCAAAATTCTCTATAAGCTGATCAGCTCTGAAACGCTCATGGCACTCCTTACAATCCATAAGAGGATCTGAGAAGCTGGAAAGGTGACCTGAAGCTACCCAAGTCTGAGGATTCATAAGTATAGCGCAATCAACACCTACATTGTAAGGGCTCTCCTGAATAAATTTCTGCCACCATGCCTTCTTTACATTATTCTTAAGTTCAACACCGAGATTACCGTAATCCCATGTGTTTGCAAGACCACCATAGATCTCACTTCCGGGATAGATAAAGCCCCTGCCCTTTGCAAGAGCAATGATTTTTTCCATTGTTTTTTCATTTGCTTTCATAACCAAAACCTCTTTCCGAGCAATACGCTCATTTGTTATTTATTTAGAGCAACATGCTCATATATTACTTATCTAAAACCATGCATACGGCTGTATCATCGGCTACTGCTGAGAAATCTGCTGTATTTTTATCAACAAGAGAAATGCCGCCGGATACATATTTTATTTTATATGGAACGGAAATAATATTTTTTGACCCTGAAATAATCACATGTTTATTTTCAAGTTTATCGACTTTCTCGCTGTCTATAGCATTCCCATCCTTATCAACAAGTGAATTTACATCTATCTGTCCGGATAATCTGGCTTCCGATACTGTTTCATATACAAGAGTCTCATTATTGAAATGAGCATAATCGGATGCACTTGCGAATTTAATTACGAGTTTTACTTTTTCGCCATCCTTATCGATTGATTTAAGTGATGCTGTATTCTCCCCGTTTGATACAACAAATGCATTTATTTCATTTTCAGTCATCTCACGAAGTTCATCAATACTGTAATAGCTTTCATTAAAATCTTCAACCATTGTGCTGATTACAGAACCGTCTTTTTTTATTTCGATTGAAGATCTGTCACTTTTCCCACTTTCAGAATCGTCTTTGCAGGCTGTAAGCATAATGGAAAATACGATTACGAAACACAATATAAAATTTATTGATATTTTTCTTTTCACAAGGATAACCTCATATACACAAAAATTAACATGCCCTCTACGCACACTTTTATGATTATATAACGCATTTTATGCTTTTTCAAATATTTACCAATTAAAAAATCAGGTTTCTATCATTTGTATCATTTCAAGACTATTTAATTTACGATCAATGAACGTCTTCCTATATATATCACAAATATGAAGAAGCTCATAAAGTACGTCCTTTGTAACAGCAAACGAATATAGTTTTCCTATAGAGCTGGTTCTTATAAACTCAAGTGTATATGCAGTAGATTCTTCATACTTTCTGTCCGTTGGAATACCGGGATATTCTCCATTTATTACGAGACTTTTTATCTCGTACACACATCTTACAAGTTTATTATCGAAATTCTCAGCCTCCAGAGCGCGAAGTGATTGATATAAAAGCTTAAGAAGCTCACGCTCATCATTATTTTCTCTTGAATAGTAATCAGCAAGTTCAAGAAAAAACATTCCATACATGGAACCATTAAAATCATTTCTGAAAAATTCAAAGTAGTTTACAATTCTCGCTTCCTGAATTGTATAAGATGTTCTGCCTTCATAGAGCTTGAATTCTCCAAAACAAAAAGGCTCAACAACACCGGAAAGATGATTTCCGGGGCGTCTTGAGCCTTTAGCAAAGGCTGAAATCTTTCCACGTTCGGAAGTGAGAATTGTAACAATAAAGTCATAATCTCCAACAGGAGCCCTCTTTATTATTATTCCGTTTACAGTGGTAAATTCAACCATTTATTCCTCGATTACTTAGTGTTCTTATATCCAAAGTTCTTCATTTGAACAGTGTCATTTCTCCAGTCTTTTCTGACCTTTACAAACAGCTGAAGATTAACCTTACAACCAACCATATTTTCAATATCGCCTCTTGCCTGTGAACCAATCTCTTTAAGCATTGATCCACCTTTACCAATAATGATCCCTTTGTGAGAATCTCTTTCACAAATAATGGATGCTTCAATATCCATTATTTGAGTCTCGTCGGAAACATCAGCAGCATCTGTTGCACCACCTTTTAAGGCTGCAAGCATAGCTTCAAGATCATTGTTGCTTTCACTTTTTCCTTTTTTGGGAGGATGCACATGCTTTGATTTTTTCTTTTTAACGGGAGCAGTCTGTTTCCTTGTTTTCCTTGTTTTCATTGTTTCCACTGTAACTGCAATACCATGAGGAACTTCATCCGAAAGAAGCCTGAGTGCCTTTTCGCGGATTATTTCACTGACAATATCTCTTTCAGATTGATCAGTAAGAGTTTCATCATCATAAAAAGGATCTCCATAAGGAAGTCTGTCAAACATCTTTTGCATCAATTCATCAAGATTATTACTTTTCAGTGCGGATACCGTCACAATGTCGGCGTAATCCATTTCCTTTTTATAAGCATCTATAAAGCTTTGCAAATCGTCAGCGGAAACGGTATCTATCTTATTTATTACAAGAATCACCTGCTTACCGCACTCCCTCAGCTGATCGATTATCATGTGTTCTCCGTCACCTATAAATGTGCTCGGTTCAACAAGCCAGAGTATAAGATCTACTTCTTCCATGGTTTTAGTTGCCACATTGACCATGTATTCTCCAAGTTTGTTTTTTGACTCATGTATTCCGGGAGTATCCAAAAAAACAATCTGTCCGCGATCATCTGTATAAACCGTTTGTATTCTTCCACGTGTAGTTTGTGGTTTATGAGAAGTAATAGCAATCTTTTGACCTATCAGATGATTCATCAGTGTAGATTTTCCTACATTCGGTCTTCCTATAAGAGTAACATAGCCGCATTTTAAACTTAAATTTCTATCATTCAGATTTTCCTGCATAAATAAGCTGCTCCACTTTCCCAAATAAATCCTTGCTTTGTACAATCTTATTGCCATCGCCTACAACACACAGACATTCATCTTCCATAAATGCATCCACGTATGCTGAAAGACTTCTTATCTTTTCAAGATCGGTAGCAAGGAGCGAATCTCTGTCCTTTTGAATATCTTTCATATTTGCTTTGCAAAGATAAGCAGTAAGTCCGTAAGCGCCCTTTGTTGAAGGTGTTTTGGGTGTATCAAGATCACTGATCGCACCGATAACAAACTGATTAATTGTTCTCTCATCAGCGTCAAAGTTCTTGATATATTCCGATGCTTCCTTAAAGACATCAATACTTCTTGAAAGATGTGGATCCCTGTAAGTAACAAAGTATGAATCGCCGTTTTTGGAAAAGCCGCTCATGCAGCCGTAAGCACCTCCAAGTACACGGATGTTTTTCCATAAATAATCATATCCAAGCATCACCTTAAGCACTCTTAATGCACCATCATACTTTAATCCCTTCGAAGCATAATTGCCTGCTCTGCAAACGTACTGCACCTGTCCTGCTGTCTGGAAGCCTTCATTTTCCTTATTGCACTCCACTTTAAATCCGGTTGTATTTATTTCCTCAGTATGGAGCTTATTTGCAAATGAAATTACCTTTTCTTCAAATCCGTCATACTCTTTCTCTGATGCAGTATAGTCAACAAGAAGATTCTCCGGTCTGAAAATAATTTCACATAACTCTTTCATATTACCGGCAATTTCATGTGCTGTTGCTTTATTATCAGCAAGCTTTTCCCTCACCTCTTCAAGCATTCTGTATCCACCGATGCCTGATACCATATCAGAAATCTTAGCAGCCTCCGACACATATGAAAGCGCACGAAGTGCTGCACTGTGATGTCCTGCACCTGCAAGCTCGGAGCGAAGTCTGCTACAGGTTTCATCGAGAATTTCCAAAAGTCTTTTCTCATCCTCAAACCTGGTCTTTAATAAAATTTCCGTAACAAGATCAAATGCCTTATCAAGCTGCAAATATAATGCCTTTGCTGCAACCTCAAAGGTGGTTGTAAACTTTTTAACATCACCTGAATCGGTGTATGTACTTATTGATGCATTTATTCCACCGGTCTGAAGATTTATCTCATTATAAAGATCAGTATATGAATAGTTCTCTGTATCCATAAGTCCGAGTAGCAGCTTCAAAAGAGGTGTATACGGAAGAAGTCTGTCCGGAACATTTTTCATGTCAAAAACAAAATTTATATAACCGATTTCATTTGTAAAGATATTGTGGAACAGAATCTTTTGTTTACCGGCATATCTTTCTTCGTTAATGAATTTTTCAGCTTCTTTCTTTATATCATCTCTTGTAAGAAGCGGTATTTTTGCAAGATCCTCAGGATTGTCAGGTTCCTCCTGATATTCTTTAAGTTCAGCTGTTTCTCTCACTATCGCGGAAATTTCTTCATCACTTAATGCTTCTTTATATTTCTGAAGTTTCCGGCAGAGTTCTTCATCCTTTTTCTCTGTTAAACCTTTTTCAGGTTCCATTATCAGAACTGTGCTGTGCGTATTATTCAGAAGATATTTCTCTATAAGCCTTTCAAAATATCCTGTATCTACTTCTTTTTTCAACTCTGCAAATGTAGCATTTGCTTCTATGTTTATCCACGGCTTTGTATCATCATACAACCAGCTGTCCATAACCTGTAATCCATAAAGAAGTCCCTTAGGAAATCTTCCGAAATCAGCTTCTCTGTACTTAAATTCATCAGCATTTATCCCGGCAAGAAGTGCCTTTTTATCAATGCCGTTCTTTACCTGATTTTTCAGAACATCTTCTATCGTTTTTAAAAATTCGTCTTTTTGCTCCGGGTTGGCATTTTTAGCAACTATTGAAAAGACAGGCTGAATTATTCCATTGTCATAATCACTGAATACTTCGCTTCCGATTCCCTTATCAATAAGTGCCTTCTTTATCGGAGCTCCGGGCGCCGAACAAAGTGCGTAATCCAAAATATCAAAAGCTATATAGAATTTCGCATCAAGACTGCTTCCGACAGAATAATTTAAAGTAAGGTATGTATTATCTTTTTCCGATTCCTCATTCATGATCGGATACTTACAGCAAACTGTTTTTTGCTTCTCAAACGGAGTTTGAAGTCCGATTTCGGAATTCACATGAATGGAATCAAAATGAGACAAATATTTTTCATCAATATATTTAAGTTTTTCTGCCATATCCATATCTCCGTAAAGATAGATATAGCTGTTTGAGGGATGATAATATTTCCTGTGAAAATCAAGATATTCATCGTAAGTCAGATTATATATTTCATCAGGATCTCCGCCGGATTCTTTTCCATAGGTTGTATCAGGAAAGAGAGATTTTCTTATTTGTCTTGCAACTACCTCATCAGCTGAAGAAAATGCGCCCTTCATTTCGTTATAAACAACACCATTGATCTTCAATTCGTCATCGGCGCTGTCCATTTCGTAATGCCAGCCTTCCTGCTTAAAAATCTTATCCGTGTTATAGATATTGGGATAAAAAACGGCATCCAGATAAACATGCATAAGATTCTGGAAATCCGCATCATTACAGCTCGCAACCGGATAAACGGTTTTATCCGGATATGTCATGGCATTGATAAATGTATTGAGCGATCCTTTAACCAGTTCAACAAAAGGATCTTTTATAGGAAATTCCCGTGATCCGCAAAGTACAGTATGTTCAATTATATGTGCAACTCCGGTGGAATCCTTGGGTGGAGTTCTGAATCCAATGTAAAAAACCTTATTATTATCATCATTCGCAAGCAGTGCAACTCTGGCACCTGTCTTTTTATGTCTGACAATATAACTGTCTGAATTAAGGTCCTCTATTCTTCTATGCTCCAATACTTCATATGTATTAAGCTCTTCAACTCTCATCAACATTAACCTCGTAAAAACTAATAATTATATATCGAAATCATCACCGGGACCGGTAATAATATCAAAGTCATCTTTATCCTCCGAAGTACTCTTTGCATCGGGTTCTTCCGGATTCTTACTGTCTTCCTGAACTTCATTTTCTTGTTTCTTCTTTGCAGGTCCTATCGATAATACTCCGATATCAGACATTTCCTGCCTTTTCATATTGAAGTTCGGAACAAGATCCTCCTCGTCTTCATCGCCTGTAGGTAAAACCATACCTTCAGGAACAAATCTTGGAGTTTTCTTTTCTTCGTCTTTTTTCTCTGTTTCTTCTGAAACTAAATCTTCGCCGATTTCATTTTTTTCTGATGTTTCATCAGTAGTTAAAGATTTATCCAAAGCTTCTGTCTCATTTTTTGTTTTAGCTTTAGATTCATCTTCATCTTTGCCTATCGGATCTTTTGAAGATACTTCATCTTTTTCTGCTACTTCTTTAGATTCTTCCGTGATATCTTTAGCGATATCATTATACGCTGCACATGATATTCCGCAGCTTATAAGTAATACTATTGCAGTGATTATAAAAACTTCACTGTTCATGACCGTTTCACCGAGAAATAGTGATAAAACAATTCCAATTACCGAAAAAGCAAGCCAGGGAACTATTCTCTCACATCTGTCACGAATAAGAGTAAGCCATGCAGGAAGTAAAGCAGCTGCAAGCAGCCCCACTGCAAAATAGGTGTTGGGAATAGAATCATTTATCATTTTGATCCAGGAACTGTCATTGAATCCGTAAAATCTCCAGGTCCAGGCATGATACGTATCATAAATTCTGTCTATTCCACCTTCAAGGGCAAGCATGCCTATAAAAGCGGCCACTCCGGAAAACAAAGCTAATATTTCGTTTATGCAAACATTAAATGTATCGCCGCACATATCAGCAAGCATCCATGCGCTTAAAGCAAACACAATAACCACAGCACTGCCGGCTTCAAAGTAAATCATCGCACCTGTAAGTGCGCCAAAAATCACACTTATAATTTTATATACAATATGATTGCCTATACTTTTTTCAAAGCCCTTTACATAAATTACAGCAAGTAAAAGTTCAAATGCAAAGGCTGTTAAAATCAGCTGATCCGAACCTATTTCCCGGGTTGAGTAACCAAATGCGGGTATTGCTAACAGTAAGCCTCCTGCTATGATGGCAGAAGCCATTCCCATGCTTAATCTTACCGCTATGTACACAAAAACAGCCATAGCAATCCTAAGTGCAATATTCAATAACAAAGCAGCTCCCAATGTATTCCCAAGAAAGCTGATCACACTTCTCAAAAGTCCTACATACAGGCTGTCTGCAATACCAAAAGTCTGTACATTCTGCGTATTTTGAACAACAATTGCACTATCATAAAGAGAGATATTCCCGCTAAATTCAGTTACAAGCATTGCATATCGGCTGTAAGTAAATATCCCTGTAATAATAAGCGCTATAACAATAACAATTTCAAGCCATATAGGTCTTCTAAAATTGTTTACATTTTCAATATCATTGATTTTGTCTCCAATGATACTGAGAATCCATGAGATAACAAGTGAAGCAATCGCACATGCCGCGATCCCAACACCTGCAACAAGATATCTGTTATAAGATGGAAGCAGCCCCGAAACAAAGCCGGTAACTCCTATGGCAAATATCATTCCAAGAACATACATTACCCCGACACAAATTCCAATCCATGTCTTTTTCAGCTTCATCTCAAGGCCTCCCCATAACCTGTTATATTATTTTTTTATAATAAACAATTGATGCAACGTTTTATTCTACAGAGCTGTCATCCCAGTTGTGATAAACAGCCTGAACATCATCATCTTCTTCAAGAATATCAAGAATTCTCTGAATGCGCTTAACATTTTCCTCATCAGTAACTTCAACATAATTCTGAGGAATCATTGTAATCTCAGCAGATACTGTTGCAATCTTCTCATTCTCAAGTGCTTCAACAACACCCTGGAATGCCTCGGGAGTTGTAAGAATTTCGTAGCTGTCCTCTTCCTCATTGAAATCATCTGCACCAGCATCAAGTACAAGCATCATAAGGTCGTCAGCACCCATTGAGCACTCTTCCTTATCGATAAGAATCTGACCCTTTTTATCAAACATGTATGATACGCAGCCCTGTGTACCGATATTGCCGTTGCCCTTTGAAAAAGCGGCTCTTACATTTGCAGCTGTACGGTTTGTATTATCTGTAAGTGTGTCAACGATAATAGCGGTACCGCCCGGACCATATCCTTCATATGTAAGATTCTGATAATCAACACTGCCATCAGCACCTGCAGCCTTCTTAATACCACGCTCGATTGTGTCATTAGGCATATTGTTAGCCTTTGCTTTTGCAATAACCTGAGCAAGCTTAAAGTTATTGGACGGATCAGGACCGCCTTCCTTAACTGCTACCGCAATCTCACGTCCGATTACTGTGAAGATCTTACCTTTCGCAGCATCGTTTTTCTCCTTCTTATGCTTAATGTTAGCAAATTTTGAATGTCCTGACATTGTATCCTCCTAAATAAATTAAATTTCTGTATTTTCCTGATCGTCTCCGGTTTTTTCGGATTTGTTTTCCGTGATTCTTTTAACCAGAACGCTTTGGATCATGTGATTTTTTACTGAAAGAATCTTGAAGGAATAACCTCCGATCTCAGCAGTAAATTCTTCCCCCTCCTTCGGAATTCTGTCGAGTTTTGAAATAAGAAGTCCGTTGACTGTTTCAAAGTTTGCATCATCAAACTCTATTCCAAATCTGTCCTCTAGATCCTCAAGAGGTGTTTTTCCTTCTATTATGAACTCATCTTCATTGGATGTTGCCTCTATGTAGTCCTCATCCTTATCATATTCATCCATAATATTTCCAACAATCTCTTCAATGATATCTTCCATTGAGACGAGACCTGCGGTTTGTCCGTACTCATCGATAACTATAACCATCTGAGTCTTGGACTTTTGCATATCATGAAAAAGGCTGTCTATATTTCTTGTCTCCGGAACATTTCTCGGTGATCTTAAAAGACCTCTGGTCTTCCTTAAAGGCGTATCATCATCAGTATGCTCTGAAAGCTTTTTCATGGCATCTCTTATATGAAGTATACCGATAATATGGTCTATATTATCAAGATATACAGGAAATCTGCTGTTATTCATATTAAGCATAAAATCAACAGCTTCCTTCAGCGTGGTATTGCCATCAATACATACCATAGCATTTCTGTTGGTCATAATGTCCTGTGCCTGTTTATCGGAGAACTCAAATATGTTGGAAATCATATCTGCTTCCGAATCCTGCAAAACACCCTGTTCCTGACCTTCCGATACCATGGATTTTATCTCTTCTTCAGTTACATCATTGTCATCAGCATCCCAATGAAAGCCAAAAATCCTTAAAATTCCCATGGCCGTTAATCTGATAAGACCTGTAAACGGACTGAAAAATCTGATTATAAGTGTAATGGCTCCAACACCGAAATACGCCCATTTCTCAGGGTATCTTGTCCCAAGCTTTCTAGGAATCAAAACACCTATGGTAAGGACAACGTACATAAGAATCAGAACAGCAATTACATATGACAATATCTGTGATACAGCACTATTTTGGAAAAGGCCGCCTATGAGACCATTAGTGATACTGCTTAAAATCCTGATATAGATCACACCGAGGATCATATTTATAAGAAGAGTCAGAAGCTGAATCGTATTTATGTATTTTCCGGGAAACTCCAGGATTTCATCCAGCTTTTTTGCTGTCTTCTTTTCTCTAAGTAAAAGCGGTGATTCTTTATCATCATCTTTATCGCCGCCAAGCTTAAGATCATCGGGCTTTAAATTCTCAATTGCAGCTCCAAATCCGTAACAGAGCATGTCAATCAGAATCATAAAAACAAATATCAGAATAAAAGCAGTGGCAGTGGGCCCACCATCGTCCATCTATATTCATCTCCTTTGCTAAAAAAATCGCAAAATGCGTCAAGATAAAATATAGCATTTTGCATGGATACAGTCAAGAAAACGTGTTTTCTCTTACCTCTTGTCATCGTTTTTTCGTTAAGCTAAAATAAGAACATGATTTCAGTCTTTTTTGAGTTCCTGACAAGGGGACTTATATGGATAATAAAAAATATATTTGATATGATCGCCTTTTTCCTGCGCCAGTTATTTAGACTGCTGCGCTTATTTTTGGTACTTTTACCAATATCGGGTGCTGTTTACAGTATTTTCTTTTTTATTCTTACCGTTGAGATTATAGCCGGCGAATCTGTTTTTTCATCAATTATTCCAATTGAGCTTGATGCTTTACCGGTTCGAGCACTAATACTTGATACCCTGGTCGGATACCTCAATCTGTTATCCGGATATGGGGGAACTCTTATGTATTTTATCCTTATTCTCATCCTTTTAATACTCATTTTACCTATTTCCATAACCTTTATAGCAATAGGTACATTTGTATATGCAGTAAAGTATCTTCTTGTCTTTATCGTTGCTGATTTGGCATTATATCTTTTGGGTAGTCTTATACCCGGAAAAACTCCGGGTAAAATATTAAAAAGGCGCTATAAAAGGCTGTTCCCAAAATCAGGCAGACGTCTTGATGAAAAAAGCTATAGCAGATGGCTTGATCGTCACAGTGAAGAATTTGATGACGACAGCTATGGAAAGACTTCAAGAAAGAGTCCTCTTGAAGAATTTTACGAAGAGACAGAAAATGACTACGATAATGACAATACATATGATAATGACGATGATTTCTATGAAAGTGCATATTCAGACGATAATTTTGAAGATGATGATTATGACGGCTATATAGAAGCTTCAGATTATTATGAAGATTCTTTTGAAAAGTATGACAGAAAACGATTCCCTAATATTCGAAATCGGAAAAGAAGTCATGATCTATTTTTCAAAATCTCTGAGGACGACCTTGATAATACCGATGATACAGATGAGTATGATGATCTTCGTATAGAAGACAAACGAAAAAGCAATAGGGAAAAGAAACAGCAGCAAAGCAACAAACCAAATTCTGTATCCTCGTTTAACTTTTTCGCCGGCTGTACTACGCTTGAATCAGCCACAAAAAAATACAAATCTCTGGTAAAGCTTTACCATCCTGACAATATGGATGGCGACACAACCGCTCTTCAGGAGATAAATGTCCAGTATAATTCAATAAAAAAGCGACTTAGCTGATAATTTAAGCTAAGTCGCTTTTTTCTTATAGAAAATCACTATCACACTTCATAAGGCTTTAAAATTTTACCCTCTTTAGCATAGAGTCTCGGAACTCTGTGATTCAGATTACAGGTGAATTCATAATTGAATCTGCCACTTAATTCTCCGAGCTCCTCAACCGTTATCTTTGCGACTTCATTATCACCATAACCGGATTCAGCCCGGCCTATAAGTATTACTTCATCGCCTTCCTTAGCATTTGGTATTGAAGATACATCAACCATAAACTGATCCATGCACACTCTGCCAAGTATTCTGGCCTTTTGGCCATGTATAAGCACATAGCCTCTTCCTCCGGAAAGACTTCTGGGATATCCGTCGCCATATCCGACAGGAATCGTTGCTATTCTCATGCGTCTGTCAGATACAAATGTTCCGCCATAGCTTACAGGCGTATTTTCAGGAATATCCTTAATAAAAGATATGTGACTGTAAAGTGAAAGTGCCGGTTTTATGCATATCTTATCTCTGCTCACCTCTTCGGAAGGCCACATTCCGTACATAGTGACACCGCATCTAACCATATCCATATGCGCTTCGGGCATATCAATTATGCTTGCACTGTTTGAACAATGTACAATCGGGATCTTATAATCATTATCTGCTTCAACCTGAGTAACAAAATTCCCGAATTCCTTTAACCTGTTATGCGCATCAGACAGATCTGCTTCATCTGCTCTTGCAAAATGAGTAAATATTCCTTCAACCTCAATGCCCTCTGTTTTAAGAGCTGTCTTTATGAAATTTTCACCGTTTGCGTCAGGTCTTATTCCGATTCTGCTCATGCCACAGTCAACAGCTATATGAACATGAAAAATCTCATTTCCTCCCTGCGCTCTTCTCTTTTTTACTCTTTCAGAAAGGTGATTGAGCATATCGTATCTGAAAACAGCAGGCCTTATGTTTTCTCTTAACATTCTCTCGTAAGCATATGGAAATGTATATCCCAAAACCAGAATCGGTTTGCTTACTCCGGCCTCACGAAGCTCAAACGCTTCCTCCGCTGTTGCCGTTGCAAATCCCCATATATAGGCATCATTTTGCAGCATTCTCGCGATAGGTACTGCACCGTATCCATATCCGTCTGTCTTTACAACTGCAAGCATCCTTGTGTTTCTTGGTAGCGAATTATACATATTTTCAACATTTTGTGAAATCGCATCCAAATCTATTTTTGCATAAACTCTTGAAAATTCATCCAGCATTATTTATTGCCTCTTTTACAAAATATTACTTTGTCCGGAGAAAATATCCCTGAGACCTCCGGAAATGTCTCTGGCAGTCATACCCTGCCTTCCGTTTTTTATCGCAGCCATATCTCCGGCAACACCGTGCATATAAGCACCAATTGCAGCAGCTTCGGTAACATTTGAAAAACCCGAAACCACAAGTGCACCAATAAGTCCTGCCAGCACATCTCCGCTTCCTGCGGTAGCCATTCCGTCATTTCCACTGAGATTAATAAAACATCTTTCTCCATCAGTAATAAGACTTCTGGCATCTTTACATATAATACACGCATGAAATTCTTTTGCAAGCTTTATGGTTTCATCTATCATACATAGTCTGCAATCATGTATGTTTTTATCTATAAGTCTGGAAAACTCAGCAAGATGAGGTGTCATAACCATATCCGCTTCGTAACCGCAAATAAGTTTTCTTGTTTCCTCATCATCAGATATTATGTTTAGCGCATCAGCATCCAAAACCAATGGGAGCTTTGCATTTTCCAAAATTATACTAAGGATTTCTCTTCCTGCCTTTCCCTTTCCGATACCCGGACCGCAAACAACGGCATCGGACCATAATAAAGCATTTAAAAGATTATCTTTTGCAGCTTTAAATACTTCGCTTTCATTTGTATCAAAGTCTTCCTCGCAATATATATCTGTCATTGCCTCTGGAAGAAGTGTTTGAACCGCAGAAAGATTTGTCTTTTCAGTAAAGACACGCACCATTCCAGCGCCGCTTCTCAGGCAGCTCTCTGCGGCCATAATACATGCTCCGCTTATTCTCTTTGACCCTGCGGCAATAAGAACTTTTCCGAAAGATCCTTTGTTACCTGCCGGATTTCTTTTCGGAAGTAAAAGCTTAGCCATTTCGGAAACATCAGGTATATCTATATATTTGAACCTTGGAGGTTCATTAAGAAATCCATCATCGGTAATTCCTATATTTACAATATGAATCTCTCCGGAATGAGCAGCCCCTGGATAAAAAGCACAGCCCATTTTCAGAAAGCCGAAGGTAACAGTTTCATCAGCACAGATTGCATGTCCCTGAACCTGACCTGTATCTGCATTTATCCCTGTAGGTATATCTGCAGAAATTACGTGAGGTGCTTTTTCATCAAAATCCTCCTTCGAGTAGTTAATCTCACATACTGCAGATTTGTAGTCACCTTCAAGATCTCTTGTGCAACCTATACCAAGCATGGCATCAACAATTACCGAACTTCTTTTAATCTCGTTATTTATACTTGAAGCATCAAAATCAATCACTGTAACACCGTAAGACAGGGCAATTTTCAGCTGCTGTTCACATGCTTTTGTTCTCTTTGAAGAAGCTGCTTTTTCATTCAGCTTGTGGTTGACAAGCACAAGAACAACAGGAATATCATCCTGATGCAGAATTCTTGCAGCAGCTATTCCGTCACCACCGTTATTTCCGCTTCCTGCAAATATCAGCACTCGTCCGCCTGCGGGCAATGACTTTTTTACATATTTGCATATAGAAAGCGCCGCCCTTTCCATCAGAACATCCTGAGGGATTCCAAAGTGATCTATCGTAGCCTGATCACATCTCTTCATTTCGGCAGCGCTTACTACATATCTTGAGTTTTTATCAACTATCGGTAAATTTTTCTTCGTCATATATTATCCCATCACGTTCTTCCATTCCCGGCTTTACAATAGGGTGCCTTCTTTCCGGATCGTATTTTAAGTCAAACAGGTCTATAACTTCAGGGCCAAATATATTGTGCATATATGAATAAACGTTAAAATTTTCTATCTCCTTTTCCTGCATCCGTATAATATTCTTTTTTAGCTGGACCCTTACCTGGGATACCCATTCATCAATCGCAGTTATTTCAACTGTATTGTCATGTATCCTTTTGTAAAATAGCTCCATAGTTTCAACCATGAGCTGATAGTTAACCTGGTATATTTCCCTGGGAAGGCCAAGCATTTCATCCTCACAGCCTTCTATTTTCTCATTACATTCCTTGATCAGCCTCGTGTGGTCATCCATTTCGGCTTCAAGCTTTTTTCTTTGTTTTGGATTTTTGTCAGCGTCATCCCTTAAAACAACAATTTCTCCAAGAAGCTTCTTTTTAAGACGTTTTATGTCTTTAATCTTCTCTCTTATTTCTTCCTGCTTTGCAACAAGCTTAATAAGCTCAGCCTCAATCCCTTTAATTTTTGCGGTCTTGGGGCTTAGTGTAAAAAGCTGTTGCCATTTTTCATCTTTGAAAAGGATAGGCACATCCTTTCCAATAAGTGCATCGGAATAATTATTGTCGCTCTTGGCCATATCGGAATCCTCATGCTCTCATCTGTAAACGCATGGTTTTAGCTGTCTTCTACCGGTCTGAAACCGATTCTTACTTTTTGTGGGAACTTTCATATCTGTCAATACTGTAAGACAGCTTCATAAGTGAATCCGAAAGATGAACATTTTCAACCTGTACATACGGTGGAACTTCAAGATCTACGTGTGCAAAATTCCAAATTGCTTTAATACCGCATTTTACAAGTTTATCAGCCATTGGAACAGCCTGATCCTTCGGGATTGTAAGAACAGCTATCTCAATTTTGTTTTCCCTTACAAAACTTTCGATCTCCTCTATGGGCCTTATCTCTATATCACGAATCTTCTTTCCGTGAAGATCCGGATTTAGATCAAATGCACCTTTAAAAATAAAACCTCTGTTAAAAAAATTATTATAACCTGATAACGCCTGCCCCAAATGTCCCGCACCTATGATAATAAGTGTGTGCTCTCTACCAAGCCCTAATATTTTTCCTATCTCTTCATAAAGATATTCTACATTGTATCCATAACCTTGCTGCCCAAAGCCTCCAAAGTTATTAAAGTCCTGTCTTATCTGAGAAGCAGTTACCTTCATGATATCGCTGAGCTCCTGAGAAGATATGCGGGTAATTCCCTGATCCTTGAGTTCTCCGAGATATCTGAAATATCGTGGCAGACGACTTATAACCGCCTGAGAAATTTCTTTTCTCGCCATGTTTCCTCCAACCATGTATTTCTCCGAATATATTGCGCTTTTAATATTTTGCTCTAAAAATCCGGATATTATAATTATACTATCTGTTAAAATATAGTCAATGTAGACAAATGAATACACAATAAGGTTTTGCTTTTATTTTTTGAAGTAAAAAAATTCTTTCAGCATAGATATTTACTGATAAAATAACTTTCGACTATAAGTGAATTTGTTTTTTCTTTAATAACAAATTTATAAATAATTTCTAATTACCCTTTATAATACAAGTATGTGACTATGTCGTTTTTTAAGTATATGAGGTCATAAAATTATGGGAATGTCTATTGGCGGATTAGGCGGATATAACGTCTACCAGGCACAGCCTATGAATATGTCTTTATCAAATCAGGCACCTGTTTCAGATGTCTATGATAAGCATAAGGCTGTGGGCGACATTGCAACAGTTGCTCCCGTTGTATACCCAAATGCACAGGAAGTGAAGGTTGGAGAAGTCGCAAGCACTGATGGTAAGGAAGAATCATTAAAGGTCAATCAGCAATTTAACCAGATTGCATCTAAGTTTGGCAGTGCTACAGTTGGTTATGGGCGTGATCTTAGCGGTTATTCCTATGGACAAAGCGGCGGATCTTTTGATGCTTTTGCCTGATATATAATTCAGGAAAGACTCGTTAGACGCTCGAAGAAATCCGGAACATCAAAATCCCGGACATATATAATCTTTCAATTTACAAACAGAGTTCTTTTAAAGTTGAAAGATTATATATGTCCGGGACTTTTTATCCTGATATTTCATGTAAATCAATGGTATTTATTCACTTAGTGTTGCCCATTCATCATAAAGAATGCCAAGTCTTTCCTCATTAGCGGTCAGTTCATCGGATAGCTTTCGTACTTTTGCAAGATCCGTTGCAACAGAAGGGTCCAGAAGTTCTTCATTAATCTTTTCATTTCTTTCCTCCAGTTTTGCAATCTCATCTTCACATTTTTTTATTGCAGCTTCCTGTTTACGTTTTCTGGCAGCTTCTTCTTTTTGTGCTTTCCAGTCTGCAGCTCCCGTACTTCCATTATCAGATGGAGCCGTCTTGGAAGCGCCTGCAAGCTTACCGAAAGAGCTACCCTGCGCAGCTTCGGAAGCATTCATATCTATTCCCCTTCCAAAGCTTGAAGCATTACCGCTTTCAGTGAGCACCCTGTTTGTCTGTTCCTCACAGTGTTCCATGTAATAATCGTAATTACCCAAATAATTAATCAATCTACCGTGAGTCAGGTCAAGTATTCTTGTAGCTGTTTTATTAATAAAATATCTGTCGTGGCTGACATAAAGTACCGTACCTTCATAGCCGCTTATAGCATCCTCAAGAATTTCCTTACTGGTTATATCCAAATGGTTTGTAGGCTCATCAAGAATCAGAAAATTCGCATCTGAAAGCATAAGCTTTGCAAGTGAAACTCTGCCCTTCTCACCGCCTGACAGATCACCTATTCTTTTAAACACATCATCTCCGGTAAACAAAAATGCGGCAAGTGTGTTTCGAATCTCTGTATTATTCATAGTAGGATATGCATCTGACAGTTCTTCAAATAAAGTTTTTTCATCATGAAGAACCTGATGTTCCTGGTCATAGTAACCAATATGTACTTTTACTCCCAGAGTTATCTCACCGTCATCCAAAGATTCCATGCCATTTATTATCTTAAGCATGGTTGTCTTTCCTGTTCCGTTATCGCCGATAATAGCAACCTTTTCACCGCGCTTTACATCAAAGCTAATGTTCTCAAACAGCTTCTCACTTCCAAAGGATTTCGATATGGAATCCACATGCATTACGTCATTTCCGCTTATACATGAAGGCGTTAACGTTATTCTCATATCATCGCGAATTTCCGAAGGCTTTTCGAGACGCTCTATCTTATCAAGCATCTTCTCTCTGCTTTCAGCTCTCTTGATACTTTTTTCTCTGTTAAACTGTTTTAATTTTTCAATAACTTCTTCCTGATGCTTTATCTCAGCCTGTTGGTTAAGGTATGCCTTGAGCTTTGCAGCTCTTATCTGCTCACGTTTTTTTGCATATGCAGTATAGTTTCCGATGTAAACATCTGCGCTTGTCTGATCTATTTCAATAACCTTCCCGGCTATTCTGTCAAGGAAATATCTATCGTGTGAAACTATTAGAACCGCACCCTTATAGTTCATAAGATAGCCCTCAAGCCATTTAATGGAATTCATATCCAGATGGTTTGTCGGCTCATCCAGAATGATCAGATCCGGACTTTGTAATAACAATTTTCCAAGAGCGACTCTTGTTTTCTGTCCGCCGGAAAGAGTGGAAATCCTCTTATCAAATTCCTCCTCTGAAAAGCCAAGTCCCTTAGCTACTCCAACAACTTCGCTTTCCCAAGCATATCCATTCTTTAACTGAAAATCATGATTCATCTGAGCATAACGTTCCATGAGTTTATCAAGTTCATCGCCTCTTAAAACGTTCATCTCCTCTTCAGCTCTTCTGATTTCCTTTTCCAGATCAATGACATCACGCTTCATTTCCCTAAGCTCTTCATAAATACTGTGAGCACTGTCAATGTTCTGATTCTGAGCAAGATAACCAACGGTTGTATCTTTAGAAAGAGTAACCGTACCGGTATCAGGTGTAAGCTCGCCTATCAGCATTCGGATAAGTGTAGTTTTTCCTGCCCCGTTTATTCCAACTATGGCTGCTTTTTCATTATCTTCAATATGAAAAGTAACACCCTTTAAAATATCTTTTCCATCAAATGACTTTGATAAGTCGTGACAATTTAAAATCATAAAATCACTCCAAAAATAATGTGTGCCCCAAAATTTTTACGGGCACACATTAGATTATCACGAATAAATATATTGAGCAAATGCCATGTACTTTATATGTCTGTACTTATTCAAGTACAAAGTCCGCTTCATTCTCCGTCGCTGAGTCGACACCTATAAATACTTTGAATTTTCCTTTTTCACTGTCATACACATTATCTATCGTCCAGAAGCGAAGCATTTCCTCATTTATTTCAAAAGCTACCTCTGCCTCTTCCCCAGGGAACAGTCTTACTTTCTTAAATCCCTTAAGTTCCATTTGGGGACGTACTCTGCTGGCAGAAATATCTCTTAAATATAACTGCATTGTCTGTGTTGCCGGTACAAGACCTGAATTTTTAACTTTTACAGACGCTGTAATTTTGTCTTTTTTCGAACCCGGGACTTCTTTTTTCAATGAAGTTTTGTCAAGAACGATATCTGAAATCTCAAATTCCGAATAAGTCAGACCGTATCCAAAGGGATATCTTGCCTCATTTGGGCAATCAAGATACCTTGTAGTAAAATCGCCTGGTCCCTCTTCAGGCTTTGGTCTTCCTGTATTAAACGCATTATAATGTATAGGCGCCTGCCCTACCACCCATGGGAAACTCATTGGAAGTTTTCCCTGAGGTGAATGTATTCCGCTTAATACATCCCATATTCCGTGTCCGCCTTCTGTTCCCGGTCTCCAGCAGATCATAAGCGCATCGGAGAGCTCCGGAATATGCTCAAGATCAAGCGGTCTTCCTGTAAAAATAAGTGTAACAAGCTTTTTAGCATTTTTTCTGATTCCATAAAAAAGCTCCATCTGTATATCCGGAAGCATGATATCAGCACGGCTTGTGGATTCTCCTGACTGTCCTAAATCCTCACCCAGGCAAAGGACAACTGTGTCTGCCCAGTTTGCAACTTCCATTGCTTCAGCGTAAAGTCTTTCATTTGTCTCTTCAAAATCATCATCGTGATATTCACCATTACCTATTACCGTATCATTGTCGAGGACGGTGCTTCCTTTTGCTACCCGCACTATTGTGTTCTGCTTATCATCCGCACTGATTGCCTTATTCATTCCAAGATAAAGACTTACTTTATCTGCCTCTCCCGCAGCCTCCATGAGTGTAACATTCTTTTCCGGATCAAGTGATAAAGCCCAAGAGCTGTGAAGCTTCTTTTCAACTGCGTAAGGACCGATAATAGCAATTTTCTTATCTTTAAGAGGAAGAGTTTCTTCCCTGTTTTCAAGAAGAACCAATGACTTTCTTACAGCATCCCTTGCAACGTTTCTGCTTTCTTCAGAAAGTGCTATTTCCTTATGTCTTTCATCACAGGCTCCATGATACGGATCTTCAAAAAGGCCCAGATCGTTTTTAAGATTAAGGATACGCATAACAGCTTCATCAAGTAATTCTTCCTTGATCTCTCCGCTATTAATTAATTCCTCAAGATTAGCAGCATAACTTTCGGTGCACATGTCGATATCTACGCCTGCTTTAATTGCAAGTTCCGCAGCTTCCTTTAAGTCCTCGGCAAATCCCCAGGGCACCATTTCACCAATAGCTCCCCAATCAGAAATAAGAACTCCGTCAAATCCCATTTCTTTTCTGAGGACATCACGCATAAGCCATTTATTGCCCGAAGACGGTACACCGTTCAGGGTGTTGAAGGACGTCATCACAAGTCTGGCACCTGCATCTATTGCTTTATTATATCCCTTTAAATACTGATCTCTTAAGGCATATTCCGAAAGCTCACAATTATTATAATCACGCCCGGCTTCCGCTGCGCCGTATGCGGCAAAATGCTTCACACATGCAGCCACATGTTCTTTATCGGAAATAGAATCACCCTGATAACCTTTTACCATGGCAGCAGCCATTTCACCGTTTAAATACGGATCTTCTCCTGTTGATTCCATTACTCTTCCCCATCTGGCATCTCTTACAAGATCAACCATAGGTGAAAAGGTAACCTGAATACCATCTGCAGCAGCTTCCTTCGCCTGAATTGCAGCACCCTTTCTTGAAATCTCGGGATCAAAGGTTGCTCCTTGTGCCAGAGGACATGGAAATACGGTATCATGGCCGTGAATTACATCAAGCATAAACAGCATTGGTATATGATGCGGATGATTTTTTACATATTCCTCCTGAATTGCTTTTACCTTATCCGCACCGTTTACTCCCAAAATACTCCCCGCAAGTCTTTTTGCCTTATCTGTTGCTTCATTTTCGGCAATACCGGTGACAGCAGCGTCCTTTTCAAAAGACCACCCGGGTATCTGCACCAGCTGCATTATTTTTTCTTCAATCGACATATCTTTTAAGAGTGCATCTAAATCTTCTCTCTTCATTCTGTACCCTCCGTATCATCTATGAAAATTGTTTAAGTTAATAAGTTTTAATCAACTCTGTTTCTTACATATTTTTCCCATCTGTCATCCTTTATCTGGCCGCTCCAGTTAAGACCAAAGCCAAAATCGTATGAATTACCTGCAGAATCAAGATAGGGATCATAATCAAAAGGAACATCCTCAAAGTGTTCTTCTACTGTTTCCATATTTTTCGGAAGACAAACAGGAAGCATAGCTGACGGCTCAGCCTTACCGCTTATTATAGATAATACAGCCCCGCTCTCAACTCCGAAATTAACCAAAACAGCATCAGCATATTGTTCAAATTCAGCAACAATGCAGGGATTATTCATACGAATTGAAACTATAACGGGCTTATCTCCCATAAGCTCTCTTGCCTTTATAACAAGATCAAGATCACTTTCATTTGCAGCTTTATTTGTTTTTCCTTTGTAGGATCTGTTTGAAGATTCCTCCCTGAAATCTCCTCCTGCTATACTGTTATCACGTGCTTTATCAGCAGTATATGGTCTGTACATTAGTGTGACCGGTCTGTATCCGGTTTCTTCCGTATAACCATCGCTTATTGGACTTTCAATAAAACAAATAGCCATATCTGCCTTTGCAGGATCATCTGTTACATCATAGAAAGCTTCTACATCATTTTTACAAGCTCCCGGGATATCCAAAGCTTCAATCATGTTTCTCATAAAGCCTTTATGCGCTTCAATATGTCGTCCGGGTATATAAACTTTCATTCTTTCCTTTACAGGAAGAACTCCGTTATTCTTAACCATGACTATGCTTTTTATCTGCGCTTCAAAACCGGCCTCAACGAACTCATCATAACTTAGAGTTTTGCTGCTGCTTTCAGGATCAAGGTATGGATTCTCAAAAAGCCCGCACCTGAAACTGTTTAAAAGAAGTCTTTTCGCACTTTCTTCAAATCGTTTCCTCATTTTTGCTTCACCATATCGCTCACAGCCTATACGATATGCATCCAGAATGGGGTTAATGTCATTATTTCCGCCAAACTGGTCAACTCCGTTTTCAATTATGCAAAGATGTCTTTCAGCTTCGGATAAATCTTCCATACCGTAACACCTTGAGCCAAAGGAATCAATCTTATCGGAGGGATCCTGTGTTATTCCCCAATCTGTACATATAACACCATCAAAACCGTATTTTTCCCTCAGAAGATCGCCAATTATATATTTGCTATAGCTGTTTCCCACATTTTTTCCTGAAGGGTCTACTCCATAGCTGATTGTGTAATAAGGCATTACTGCAGAAGCTTTTCCTGTACCCTCAAGATTAAAAGCACCCTCAAGAAAAGGCTTTAAATGCTCGTCTAAGTTGTTTCCCGGATAAACAGCATATTTTCCGAATGCATAGTGAGCATCACGTCCCGCTTCACAAGGACCACCTCCCGGCCAATGCTTTACCATTGCAGCTACGCTACCTGGCCCCCAACCGTTTTCATTATCATTCTGAAGTCCTTCACAATATGCTTTTGCATAATCAGTAACAAGTCTGCTGCTTTGACCGTAGGTATCGGAGACTCTCATCCATCTCGGCTCGGTGCCAAGGTCAATCTGCGGTCCGAGTTCTGTTGTAATGCCCAGTGCTCTGTATTCCTTAGCCGCTATCTTTGCAAATTTTTTCACAAGATCAGGATCGAAGGTTGAAGCAAGTCCAAGTCCCAATGGCCATTTACTTGTATCTCTTGCTTCTGTCTTAAATTCTGCCGAAGCACTTCCCGCAGCATGCCTTGGGTCTGAGCTTGTGTTTACAGGAATACCATGTGGCATCTCTTCACATAATGCCTGCATTTCATTATTCCATTTTGCAGCAACCTCACCATTTTTCAGTTTCATGGCAAGAACATACCTGACATGATCTTTTGTCAAAAACTTTCTTTGCTGATCTGTAAGTTCAAAATCCTCTGCTCCGCTTTCCTCGAAACTCTTACCGCCCCTATAGGTTGCGCCGAACCAATCACCGGAACTTGCAGGAACAACCTGATGTGCGCTATACATCATTAGACCGGCAATTTCTTCAACGGTAAGTCTTCCGGCAAGATCATCTGCTCTTTCTTCGGGTGTAAGTCTCCAATCCTCATAAGGTAAAAGTTCTCCCGTACGTTCTAAGTCCTTAAAGAAAAGGCCGTCTTTTTCAATTATTCCGGCACTAACTGTACCTAAAGACGGACCATTAGGATTATTCACAATTTTAATTTTGACCATGCATAATACCCCCCTTTTGACTGTACCCAATGTAATAATAATAACATACTGCACCGCCAATAAGAAAGAATGCACTATAAAAGGAAAAGCCTTCCCGATCCGGAAAGGCTTTAACTCTTTTATTTTGATATTTTCTCGTATGTTTCTCTGATTGCCTTAATAAACTGCTCTGAATTTAATTTCTTTGCATTAGGATTACTTGTGATCAGAACAAGGTCACCTGTCATCTTACCGCTTTCGATTGTTGAAAGTGTTGCTTTTTCCATCTTATCAGCCCAATCGATAAGTCCCTGTATTTTGTCAAGTTCACCGCGCTTTCTCATAGCTCCGGTCCAAGCAAAAATAGTTGCTACAGGATTTGTTGATGTTTCTTCACCCTTTAAGTATTTGTAATAGTGACGTTGCACAGTACCGTGAGCTGCTTCGAACTCGTAAATACCTTCGGGAGAAACAAGTACAGATGTCATCATTGCAAGCGATCCGCAAGCTGAAGATACCATATCACTCATAACATCTCCGTCATAGTTCTTACATGCCCAGATAAATCCGCCCTTTGACTTCATTACTCTGGCAACAGCATCATCAATAAGTGTATAGAAATATTCTATTCCTGCAGCATCAAATTTATGTCTGTAATCACTTTCAAAAGTTGTATCAAAAATCTCACGGAATCGTGCATCATATGTCTTGCTGATAGTATCCTTAGTCGCAAACCAGAGGTCCTGTTTTGTTGAAAGCGCATATTCAAAGCATGCCTTTGCAAAGCTCTTTATTGAAGCGTCCTTGTTATGAATACCCTGAATGATACCCGGTCCGTCAAATTCCTGAATTGTCTGTCTGATTTCCTTACCGTCGGCACCTGTAAATACAAGCTCTGCCTTTCCGGCACCGGGAACAGCAATCTCAACATTCTTATAAACATCACCGTAAGCATGACGGGCAAGTGTAATAGGCTTGTCCCAAGTCTTTACATTAGGTTCAATTCCCTTAACAAGAATAGGTGCTCTGAAGACAGTTCCGTCGAGCATAGCACGAATTGTTCCGTTAGGACTCTTCCACATCTGCTTAAGGTCATACTCTTCAACTCTGGCAGCATTAGGTGTGATCGTAGCACACTTAACTGCAACTCCGTATTTCTTTGTGGCATTAGCACTGTCTATTGTAACCTGATCATCTGTCTCGTCGCGATATTTTAACCCCAGATCATAGTATTCACTCTTAAGCTCAATATAAGGCTCAACAAGCTCTTCCTTAATCATCTTCCAGAGAATTCTGGTCATTTCATCTCCATCCATCTCAACGATTGGGGTGGTCATCTGTACTTTCGACATAGTGTCTCCTCTCTTTAGTGATTTTTATATTTTATGTCCTTTTGCATCTTATGAAAACTTTTCCAAAAGCCCATTCCTTACCATATTATCATATGCACTGCGCATGTGCCTATTGGCAATTTCCTCAGCTCTGTCAGGATCCTTGTCGCGAATCGCTTCCATGATCGCACGATGCTCATCATTGCAATCCTTGCCTCTTTTTCCCGCAAGTGTTTTTTGTCTTATCTGCCATACATATTGATGATAATCCTTTAACAGATGTTCAAGCATTTTTGAGTCACAGGATTCATATAATATTGTATGAAATCTGTTATCAAGCTCTGCCAGCTGGTCAGAATGTCCTTTTTGTTCATGAAAATCCGCAAGATAGACAATCTCTTCAAGTTCTTCCATCTGTTCGGGAGTAATATTATCACAAGCCCATCTTGCGCATAAGCCTTCAAGCCTTGATCTTATCATATATATATCCCGGATATCCTTGGCACTTATTCCTACAACATAGGCTCCTTTATTAGGAATAATCTGAACCAGCCCTTCAAGTTCCAATTGGCGCAGCGCCTCTCTAACAGGAGTCCTGCTGACTCCCAGTTCCTTTCCGATCGCTACTTCTTTTAATTCCTCATGATCAGAATATTTACCATTAAGAATATCCTCACGGATTCTGTGAAAAACCCTTCCTCGCAGGGAGTATTTATCAGTTACTTCCTGTTTTAAATCCTTCTTATCCATATTCCCTCATCTATTAAACTCTTGGAATAATAAATTTCATTATTCTATATATTTATGAAATCATTAAGAAAGCTTTATAATTTCACCATCAGTTACTTTTATACCGATAAGCTCTGATACCTCATCTATTTTCTTAGTAAGCTCTTCATCATACATTACTGTAACACGGCCGCTTGCATATTCACCGTCAACCCATTCCTTTAATATCTGAACAAGCTGATTGTCCTTACCGATAGCTTTATCTCCCTTTAAATGATAATGAACATTTATCCAATGAGCTATTCCCGCAAGACCCGATGTATTGGAAACAGCACTTACCGGCGGCCTTCCAAGGAACTTATCAGTATCAAAAATATTGTATATTTCCTCGTTTTTAAGAAGTCCGTCAGCATGAATGCCTGCTCTGGTAACATTAAAGTTTTTACCTACAAAAGGTGTCTGAGGGGGAATATGATAACCAAGCTCCTTCTCATAATATCTTGCCAGTTCAGTAATAACCTGAGTATTCATACCGTTAAGAGTTCCCTTAAGCTGTGCATATTCAAATATCATAGCTTCAAGAGGAGTATTACCTGTTCTCTCACCGATTCCGAACAATGAAGCATTCACGCCTGAACATCCATATAACCAGGATGTTGTTGAATTTGTAACCGCTTTATAAAAATCGTTGTGACCATGCCATTCTAAAAGCTCACTGGGAACACCTGCATGAGTATTAAGTGCATAAATTATTCCCTGAACACTTCTTGGAATAACGGCACCTGAAAAATTAACGCCGTATCCCATAGTATCGCAGGCACGAACCTTTATCGGAATTCCATACTCCTTACGAAGCTTCATAAGTTCTACGCAGAAAGGAACAACAAACCCATAAATATCTGCTCTTGTAATATCCTCCAGGTGGCATCTGCAGGCAATGCCTTCTTCGAGACAATCTCTGATAATACTAAGATAATGATCGAGTGCCTGTTTTCTTGTCATCTTAAGCTTCAGGAAAATATGATAGTCCGAACAGCTTACAAGGATACCTGTTTCCTTCATTCCTATCTCTTTAACAAGCTTAAAATCTTCCTTACTTGCTCTTATCCAGCTTGTAACTTCAGGGAACTCATAGCCTCTTTCCATACACTTATAGACTGCATCCCTGTCTTTTTTACTGTAAAGAAAAAATTCACTGGCTCTTATCATTCCATTTGGTCCGCCGAGTTCATGAATCATATCATAAATCTTTACAATCTGCTCAGTCGAATAAGGTGCTCGTGACTGCTGTCCATCGCGAAATGTTGTATCTGTGATCCATATATCCTTTGGCATATTGTGAGGAACAATTCTGTCATTAAACGGAATCTTAGGCACCTCATCATAAGGAAACATATTTCTGAAAACATTGGGTTTTTCAACATCATTAAGAATATACATATGTTCCTCAATCTGTAACAGATTGTTTTTATCATTCATAGTTACTGGTCTGTTTTGAAATGTCTGATCCTGCATTTTATTCCTCCTGTGAAAACTTCCTGATACCTTAAGCAAAAAAGTTAATGTCTTATGTTTGCATTATTGTATACAATAATACTTTGCATGTCAACGCTTTAATGTAATAAAGTGCAAAAAAAACGGGAAAGATATTATCCTTCCCGGAAGCATTCAGTATTACCTTAGTTTAAACTGATTTATTATTCTTGTGAGATCTTCTGACTGTTCAGTTAGTTTTTGCGAAACGTTACTTGATTCCTGGGCGGTTTCGGAATTACTTTGGACAACCGCTGATATCTGATCAATGCCATCGTTTATTTCTTCCATACTTGAAGCCTGCTGTTGTGCCATTTCACCTGTCTCGGAGATCATCTCTGTTATCTCAGATACAGAATCCTGCATTTTTTGAAGAGCGGCCTGTGTCTCACCAACAACGTCATTTCCGTTTCTGATTTCTTCCATTGTATCCTGGATCAGCTGATGTGTATTCTTGGCTGCTTCAGTACTCTGTGTAGCAAGAGCGCTTATTTCTTCAGCAACAACCGCAAAGCCTTTACCGGTATCTCCGGCTCTTGCCGCCTCAATTGAGGCATTCAAAGCAAGCAGCTGTGTCTGTTTTGCTATTGATTCAATTGTATTGGTAACCTGCTCTATCTCGTTTGATGCTTCAGTAATCCTAATCATAGCGTCAGTAACAAGATGCATTTTTCTTGCACTTGCATCAGCATCATCTCTTACCTGATCTGCCATACGTCTGGATTTCTCAGCTGTTTCAGCCATAGTCTTAGTCTGAGCTGTAATCGTATTTACAGATGCTGTAAGTTCCTGAACTGCTGCAGCCTGGTCCGTTGAGCCTTCAGCAAGATCGGTTGCGCCTCTGCTCATACCACTTGCTCCCTGTGAAACATGATTTGAGGATTCACGAACATGGGATAATGTATCGGACAGTGAATCGGTAATATTATTCATAGCTTCATTTATAGGAGCAAAATCACCTTTATACAAAGAGGGAGTAAGTGTTCCTTTTGTAAAATCACCATCAGCAACAAGATTTAAGGTTTCTCTTATATCAGAGACAATCTTTTCGGTTGCGGAGGTGGAATCACTGAGGTCTTTGGCAAGCATTCCAAGTTCATCGTTTGATACATAATCAATATTTATATTAAGATTTCCTTTTGCCATTTCGTCAGCTGCTTTAGAAATTTCTTTAACCGGAACAAGTATTGATTTTGAGAGCTTTTTCTTAACATCTACAATATACATTAACAGTAAAATAACAATAAGCAGTGTTAGTGCACTCATAGCAAAGCCCAATATCAAGGCATTTCTATATGCTTTTTCAGCTGATTCTGTTGAACTGCTTGATACTGTCTTAAAATCCTTTACTACAACATCAATTGATGGATAAAGCGTGTCATTAAAATAATAAAAAATCTCTTCAGAGCTTGAACCATCATTAAACATGTTTCCTAGAGTCACACCGTTTGCTTCAACCTTCTTCAGATCCGAGGAAACCTGATTAATAGCCGTTTTATCATCAAGAACCTTTGAAAGCTTTGTCAGAGTAGCATCAAAATCCGCAAATTTATCCATTGCTTTTCCAAGCTGTTCCTGTCTGATCCCTTCATCCGGCGATGATAATGCCCAAAGAAAAGCTTTTGACAGCGCCTGAATGTCAATTCTAATATCAGCCTGCAAAGTATTCATTGTGTAATATTTTGTATAAATCGTTCTAATCGATAGCATAGCGGAAAAAATTGTAATAACCAGGATTGCTACTGCAACAACAAACATGATTATTATCTGTTTGAAAGTAGAACTGAATTTTTCCTGCACTTTCATGTCCCGAATATTGTTTTCGTCAACACTGATCAGATTTCTTATACTCATATTTTTCCCCTCATTGTAAGACCCAAGTGAATAAACCTGCAGTTATACCTCAGGTCAGTCCAAAGTTTTCATAAAGCTTTTGCCAATATAGAAACAGGATTTAAATACCTATATATATCTTACTCTATCATTTCCAAAATAAACATTATAAATGAACGATTTTTCAAAAATTTAATAAAAGCCCCATGCCGATTTCCGACATGGAGCTCTTCATATAAATAACATTGAATTTCTGAGAAAATTCATAAAATATTATTTCATAACAATATTTACAATCTTACCCGGAACATAAATCTCTTTGATAATATTGCCATTAAACTTACCGGCTATTGCTTCCTTTGCTTTTGCAAGTACTGCATCTTTAGGATCATCCTTACCGATTGAAATTGTAGCACGTACCTTACCATTTACCTGTACAGCTATTTCTACAGTATTCTCAACAGTAAGTGCCTCATCAAACTCAGGCCATGTCTGCTGGTAAAGTCTTCCCTCGCCGCCTATTCTCTGCCAAATCTCTTCAGTAATATGAGGCGCTACAGGATTGAGCATTGTGATAAGAGTCTTATACTCAGCCTTATTAACTGAATTCTTTTTATAGAAGTCGTTAATAAGAGACATCATTGCAGCGATTGCAGTATTGTATTTAAGGTTTTCAAAATCATTTGATACCTTCTTAATGGTTCTGTGCATCTCACCCTTAAGGTCATCAGAATACTCGTCGCCATCAACTAAAATATCCTGCAGCTTCCAAACTCTCTCAAGGAATCTTCTGCAACCCTTAACGCCATCCTCGGACCATGATGCAGCCAGGTCGAATGCACCAATGAACATCTCATATGTACGAAGAGTATCCGCACCGTAATCCTCAACTATATCATCAGGATTAACTACATTGCCGCGGGATTTACTCATCTTCTCGCCGTTCTCACCGAGAATCATTCCATGGCTAGTACGTTTCTGATAAGGCTCTGATGTAGGCACAACACCCTGATCAAACAGGAACTTATGCCAAAATCTTGAATACAGAAGGTGAAGTGTTGTATGCTCCATTCCTCCATTGTACCAGTCTACGGGAAGCCAATATTTAAGTGCTTCCTTGCTGGCAAGAGCTTCTGTATTTGTAGGATCCGTGTATCTAAGGAAGTACCATGAAGAACCTGCCCACTGAGGCATTGTATCTGTCTCACGCTTTGCAGGGCCGCCACAGCAAGGGCATGTTGTATTTACCCAGTCAGTCATTGCAGCAAGCGGTGATTCGCCATTATCTGTAGGTTCATAGCTGTCAACCTCGGGAAGAAGAAGCGGAAGCTCTGATTCATCAATCGGAACATATCCGCATTTTTCACATTCAACAATCGGAATAGGTTCTCCCCAATATCTCTGACGTGAAAATACCCAGTCACGAAGCTTATAGTTCACCTGCGCATGTCCGATCTTCTTTTCCTCAAGGAAGGATATCATCTTTTCCTTAGCTTCACTGACAGAAAGTCCATTAATAAAGTCTGAGTTAATGAGTACACCTGTAGCAACATCAGTAAATGCTGCCTCATTAACGTCTACCTCTTCTCCATCTTTTGCTACAACCTGAATAATCGGAAGACCAAATTTCTTGGCAAATTCCCAGTCTCTGTCATCATGTGCGGGAACGGCCATGATTGCACCTGTTCCATAACTCATAAGTACATAGTCTGAAACCCAGATTGGAATTTCTTTACCATTTACAGGATTTACAGCACAAAGACCGTCAATCTGAACACCGGTCTTGTCCTTTGCAAGCTCTGAACGCTCAAAATCTGATTTTTTGGATGCTTCCTCACGATATTTAAGAATCTCATCAAAATTGTTTATCTGATCCTTATACTTATCAAGATAGGGATGCTCAGGAGATACTACCATATATGTAGCACCGAAAAGAGTATCACAACGTGTTGTATATACTGTGAGTACATCTTCTGTTCCTTTGATTGAGAAATCAACCTCGGCACCTGTAGATCTTCCAATCCAGTTTTTCTGAGAAACCTTTACTCTCTCAATATAATCAACACCGTCAAGTCCGTCGATGAGTTTATCTGCGTACTCTGTAATCTTCAGCATCCATTCGCTCTTAACCTTGCGAACTACTTCTGAACCGCATCTCTCACAAACACCATTAACCACTTCCTCGTTTGCAAGTCCTACTTTACATGAAGTACACCAGTTAATAGGCATTTCCTTTTTGTATGCAAGTCCTGCCTTGAAAAGCTTTAAAAATATCCACTGAGTCCATTTGTAGTAATTAGGATCTGTTGTATTTATTTCCCTGTTCCAGTCAAAGGAATAACCCAAAGAATGAAGTTGGCTTTTGAACTTTTTAACGTTGTTTGCTGTTACGATCTTAGGGTGAATATGATTCTTGATCGCATAGTTTTCTGTAGGAAGGCCGAATGCATCCCATCCCATGGGATAAAGTACATTATAGCCCTGCATTCTGCGCTTACGTGCAACAATATCAAGTGCTGTGTACGGACGCGGATGTCCTACATGAAGTCCCTGTCCTGAAGGATAGGGGAACTCAACAAGAGCATAGTATTTGGGCTTAGTATAATCATTACTTGCAGCGAATGCATTTTCATCATCCCAAACCTTCTGCCACTTCTGTTCAACTTCTTTGTGATTGTATAACTCTGACATTTGAGGTACCTCGTTTCTGCTAAATTAAAGCATAATGAATAGATTTTCTATTTCACTTATGAACAGTACAAAATTTTAACATATTAAAGTATCACATTCAAGCGAGGTACCTTTACTATAGAAGCATATTGAAAAGTTTTTTATTTAAGAATGGTTATGAACCCGAAATTTTTATTTTTTCACAAAATATTTTTTCAGATTTTCTATCGGGGCAGGCTTTGCATAATGATATCCCTGAATATAATCAAATCCACGTTCAATACTGAATTTTTTCTGTGACTCATCTTCAACACCTTCAATCAGAGTGACAAAGCCATTTTTCTTGAAGAATTCAATCATATAGGAAATAATATCATCCACTCTGTCATCCTTTAGCGATTTATAAAGCAGGGATTTGTCGAATTTTATAGTCTGTACCGGAACATCCACAACTCTCTCAAGGTTAGAGTAACCGGTCCCGAAATCATCCATATAAAGCTGTATGCCCTCACGGTTAAGCATATTCATATTATGTTTTACAGCATCATAATTTTCAGCCATCATGGATTCCGTAAGCTCAAGTCTTATAAGCTTTTGGTCAATTTTATAGCTATGTATAATATCCATTATTTCTTTGTAAAAAGTTTTATCGGTAAAATCAGCTGTGGAACAATTTATGGTAACAGCATCAAAGTCATATTCACGGGCAAGCTCTTCAACAGCCTTACAAACCTTATGCATCATTATTACAGTAAGCGAATGGATGCAGTTGTTCCTCTCAGCTATTTTAATAAATGAATCCGGCGGTATCATTTTCCCATCAATAGAAAGACGCATAAGTGCTTCCGCGGATCTGAACTCCTCCTTCTCAACACTGTAAATAGGCTGAGCATAGCAAAGTATTCTATCATCATCAGGATCCATCTTTGCCCTTATATCAGTGAGCGTCTGCTCAATTTTGTATATCTCATCAAAATCTCTAAAATCCGTACCATTGGCAAAATAATATACATTATCACCATCATTAAGGTACTTGTCTTTTAAATATCCCAAAAACAGCTGTGTACATTTATTTCCGGCAGCAACAAATCTTCTGCTGTCACCGCAAACGCCAAGAAAATAATGTATGTTATCTTCACTTCTTTCATAAAACCCATCAAGGATATCCCGCATCTGTTCTGAGTAATTTTCCGCATCTGATCTTTCCTTAATTTCAAGCATGGCAAGGAAAGTGCCGTAGTTTACTCTGTACATCTGAATTTTCCTTGATATACTTTCAATTTTTCTGCATACTCTTGCCATTTCTATTGAAAGTATTTCGTAGTTTGGTGCAAGAGAGCTGTCCGATAGCTGAGGAAAATCAATATATGCTATATAGAAAATTTTTCCTCTCCTGTTATTGGTAATAAATCTGCTCTCAAAGGCACTCGCATTCTGACAACCTGTTTCTTCATCATAAGGGTTGGAATGAAACAGCTGATAACAGATAACAAATACCATGACATAGGTAATACCACTAAAAATTGCATGCCTTGAATATATTTGAAAAATCAGGATAACTATTTCAATTGGAGTTACAAGAAATGTAGCTCTTAAAACTATACGGGCTACAGTTTTTCGCCTTAAAAAAAGGACTACAAAACACAGAGCGGAACATCCTATTCCAGCAAGCGAATAGAATCTTGTAAAATGAGTAATATCAATGCCGTCTGTTCTTACATAAAACAGATTCTTCATTGCAATCTGGAACACCATTCCGGCAAAGTAAACAGAGGCAACCAGAATATACAGCATTATAATTACTGATCGTTTTCTAAGTCTTTTTTCACTTAAGAGATTTATATAGTTAAAGATAACAACAATTATTATTGCATAAAGAATGAGGTATAATGCAATAAATGCCGTAAATACATTTCTGTTATAGTACTCATTGACACTGCTTGAGAGTTTAACAATTATAAGTTGCACTATTATTGCCAATATGGCGACATGTGTTCCCACTACCAAAAAAACAAAAGGTTTTGACTTTTTTGGTTTTGTCAAAAGCATAAAGATTATAAGCAAGACAGAAAAATACAGTCCTGCTATCTCACCTATAACATCATAATGAAGACCACCATACATTCCGAAATCTGGCATATTATGCCTCCAGGATCATTTGAACATAGTATTATCACAGTACCATTTTTATCGTAGCATACAGATATAAGTACTAATTAAAGAAACTCTTAAATAATTATGAAGAGCGCTATTTTCTTATATAAATCAGCATACAAAAAAAGACTGACATCTCAATTGAAATGCCAGTCCTTCAAATGTTTTATTTAATCTTCTATTCCGTTTTCCTTAACCTTTTCAGCACGTGCTGCAACTTCCTTCTGCTGTATGTCTGAAGGAGCCTGTTCATAACGGGTAAAGCTGTACTCGTAATCGCCGGCACCACCGGTCATGGATCTGAGTGTTGTGCAATAGCCATAAAGTTCCATCATAGGAATATCAGCTTCGATGATTTGCTTACCATCACCTGTAGGATTCATGCCGAGTACACGGCCTCTTCTCTTATTAAGATCACCCATTACATCACCGGTAAATGAATCCGGCACAGTAACCTTAAGTGTAGCTATAGGCTCAAGGAGCACAGGAGTTGCATCCATGAATCCCTTTTTAAATGCGTTGCTTGCAGCAACCTTGAATGCCATTTCAGAGGAATCAACCGGGTGATAAGATCCGTCATAAAGCACTGCCTTTACACCAACAACGGGATATGCAGCCAGCGGTCCTCTCAAAGAAGCTTCAGCAATACCCTTTTCTACAGCCGGGAAATAGTTCTTCGGAACTGCGCCGCCAACTACTTCCTGCTCGAAAATATATGGTTTGCTATCGTCTCCCGAAGGCTCGAAGCGCATCTTAACATGTCCGTATTGTCCATGACCACCTGTCTGCTTTTTATATTTATATTCCACATCGGAATTCTTACGGATTGTCTCTCTGAAAGCAACCTTCGGTTTATCAAGATCAATACCTACCTTATATTCATTAAGGAGCTTGCTTACGGTTATTTCAAGGTGCATATCGCCCATACCGTATATAAGTGACTGATGGTTCTCAGCATCGTTAACAACTTTTAATGTAGCATCTTCAGCTGCAAGCTTTGCAAGAGACTGTGCAATCTTATCAATATCAGCCTTATTCTGCGGCTTATATCTCATATAAGTATAAGGCTCTGAAATATCCATCTTTGCATACTGTACAGGATTAGCCTTTGTTGAAAGTGTGTCACCTGTTGAAACATCAATCTTCTGAAGCGCACCAAAGTCACCTGCATGAAGCTCCGGAACCTCTAATGTCTTATTACCCTGCATAACATAAAGCTTACCAATCTTAACCTCGGTATCCTTATTGGAATCATACATTAGATCATCTGTCTTAAGTACACCTGAGCGAACCTTGATCATTGAATATTTTCCAATGAAAGGATCCATCATTGTCTTAAATACAAATGCTGTCTTAGGCTTTGAGAAATCAAAGTTAGCTTCGAAAATCTCATTAGTCTTCATGTTGATACCTGCCATCTTACGATTTTCCGGTGCAGGCATGTATTTAACAATATCATCAAGAAGGGTGTAAACGCCCTGTGCAAGAATACTTGAACCCATCTCGATAGGAACGATCGATCCGTCACATACGTTATTTCTTAATGCAGATCTGATTTCCTGCTCTGAGAAAGTGTCACCGCTGAAATATCTGTCCATGAACTCTTCACTGGTTTCAGCTACAGCTTCCATGAGAGTATCACGATACTGCTTTAAATACTCAACATTATATTCAGGAACTTCACACTCAATAGCATCCTTACCCTGCCAACGGAAGCCCTTTTCCTGAATAACGTTTACATATCCGACAAATTTTTCATTTTCACGTGTAGGAAGATTAAAAGGTGCAATCTTCTTTCCATATTTATCTATAAGATCCTGCACTACCTGTCTGTAGGAAGCATCATCTATATCCATATCAGAAACAAAGAACATGCGAGGAATTCCATACTTTTCGCAAAGTTCCCACGCTCTCTCTGTACCCACTTCAACACCTGCCTTACCGGAAACCACGATAATGGCAGCATCAGCAACGCTCATAGCCTCCTGTACTTCACCAACAAAATCGAAAAAGCCGGGAGCATCAAGAAGGTTAATCTTATGATCATCCCATTCAAGTGCGATACATGTTGTGCTGATCGAAAACTGACGCTTCTGTTCCTCTTTATCAAAGTCACTGATGGTATTTCCATCAGATACCTTACCCATTCGGGAAGTAATTCCTGCAAGATAAGCCATTGCCTCAGCAAGTGAAGTCTTTCCTGCTCCCCCATGACCTAAGAGTACGACGTTACGTATTTTGTCACTTGTGTAAACTTTCATCTTTTGTTCCTCCAAGTCTTAAATTATGTTGGGAAATATTTACGAGATATATTTAGATTTCCCCTAACCCTATAGATATATTTTACTAAAATTGTGCATACAATACAAGTAATTCGGTCGAATTTGCACAATAGGATAAAAAACTAATATAAAAGTAGTGCTTTGCAGCTAAATTCATTGATTTTCGCACTTTAACGTGTTATAGTAATTTCGATTTTACCTTAGTTTTAGCTAACATTTTTACGTACATAAATGAATTCTATATATAATTAAGGAGACTATTCCAAAACAATGAATACAGATAATCTTACTTGCGGTTTTATAGGCCTTGGTCTTATTGGCGGTTCTATGGCAAGAGCACTTAAGGCTAAAAATCCCAATATCCGTATAATTTCATACACTCCTCACCCTGAGACATCACTCAAGGCAAAAGAAGACGGAATTGTAGATATTGCATGTGAAACAATCGATGAGAGATTTTCGGAATGTGATTACATATTTTTATGCGCACCTATTGAACGAAATAACGATAATTTAAAACTCATAAAACCTTTTCTCAGTCCAAAAACAACTCTCACTGATATTGGCTCTGTTAAGACAAGTATTCACGAGCATGTTAAGGAGCTTGGTTTAGAGGAACAGTTTATCGGCGGTCATCCCATGGCAGGTACTGAAAGAATCGGATATATCAATTCCAAGGCATCCATCCTTGAAAATGCTTTTTACATTCTGACAAAAACCGATAAAACTTCAGATGAAAGGCTTTCTAACTATAAAGAACTGGTTGAAATTATGGGAGCAACACCTCTTATTATTTCCTATGAGCAGCATGACTTTATTACAGCTGCAGTAAGCCATGTTCCACACGTTATAAGTGGATGTCTCGTTAATCTGGTACATGACAGTGACTCTTCGGATGGCCTTATGAAAATGATCGCTGCAGGTGGTTTTAAAGACATAACAAGAATTTCTTCTTCTTCACCTGTTATGCTTCAGCAGATCTGTCTCACCAACCATAAAAACATTTCTGTACTGCTTGATAAGTACATCACTTATTTAAATGAAATGAAAAAAGTTGTTGATGATGTTGACGGCGATGGGCTTATGAATTTCTTCTCTTCTGCAAGAGAATACAGAGATTCATTTAATGATCTTCGCAGAGGCCCCATACAAAAAACATATGTCATTCGCGTAGATATAGCGGATGAACCCGGCAATATAGCTTCCGTAGCTACTCTTCTGTCTGTAAACGGAATCAATATCAAAAACATCGGTATTGTTCATAACCGTGAGTTTGAGCACGGTACATTAAGTATAGAATTTCATGATGACAAAGCCATGGAAAAAGCTGTAAAATTACTTGAGACTCATGGATATCCGTCGGTTGACTGATACCCTTAGATACATAAAAATTTGACTTGAATATTTATAGAGGGAATTAACCATGATTAGTATTGAAAAAAGTTTAAAGCCCTTAAAGGGCAGTATCTTTGTTCCGGGAGATAAATCCATCTCACACAGAAGTATAATGTTTGGTGCGATTTCTGAAGGCACAACAGAAATTACCGGCTTCTTAAAAAGCGGTGATTGTCTTTCGACAATAGAATGCTTTAAACAACTGGGCATCCAAATTGAGCATTCCCAAAGGCCTATGAACGGAGTTCCTACAATTACGGTTCATGGAAAAGGACTCCACGGACTTAGTGCTCCATCTTCAACAATTTATACCGGAAACAGCGGAACTACTACCAGACTTTTATCCGGTATTCTGGCAGCACAGCCTTTTGATTCCATGATTACCGGTGACAGCTCCATTGAGAGACGTCCGATGAATAGAATAATAAAGCCTCTGACTCAGATGGATGCTGACATCTCATCCGTAAAAGGCAATGATTGTGCACCTCTTTTGATCAAAGGAGGAAAAAGACTTCGCGGAATCACTTACCATAGCCCTGTTGCTTCTGCACAGGTAAAATCATGTATAGTTCTCGCAGGTCTGTACTCAGAAAGCGACACTGTTGTTTATGAGCCTGCACTTAGCAGAAATCATACAGAGATTATGCTCCGTGCTTTTGGAGCCGACATTCATAACGAAGTAGCTGTAAGAGGAAGCTCTGCAACTATTCTTCATCCGGGCTCACCGCTTCGCGGAATAAAAGTGAATGTCCCCGGTGACATATCTTCTGCCGCTTATTTCATAGCAGCCGCCTTACTTGTTCCCGGATCCGATATTGTAATTCATAATGTCGGTATCAATAAAACAAGATCCGGTATTCTCAGCATACTTACACAGATGGGTGCCGATATTCAGCTGGAAAATGTCGATGAATCCATCGAGCCCAGAGCTGATTTGCATGTTCGTTATTCCGATCTTCACGGAAATGAGAACGGAAGATTTGAAGTGTCAGGCAAGCTTATTCCTACTATGATAGATGAGCTTCCGATTTTTGCAGTGGTTGCCGCAACCGCAAACTGCACCACTATCATTAAGGATGCAGCAGAATTAAAAGTTAAGGAATCAAACAGAATCGATACTGTATGCAATAATCTCAAATCCATGGGTGTTGATATAGAGCCCACTGATGATGGAATGATTATTCATGGAGGTAAAGGACTTCGCGGGGCTGATATTGATCCCGAAGGCGATCACCGAATTGCCATGAGTTTTGCTGTTGCTGGCCTTGCTGCAGAAGGCTCCACCAGAATACTTGACGAGAAATGCGTTGGTATTTCATATCCTGAATTCTTCAAAGATTTAAGAAGTCTTTCGGTATAATATACAGTATTTAAAAGAGCTTCCCTTTTGGGCAATGTCATTAAGTTAGTATGACAATACAAAAATGGCAACAGACTGAGGATGAAGTATTTTACTCTTCATCCTCAGTTTCTTCTTTTTAGGGCATAGCAAATAGACGGATTTTCTCCGCCAAAATAAAATTATGCAGCTTATTGTTTTTATGCTACTCTGTATAGGAAACTATGATATATCTTGCCAGTTAGTTTTCTTTCCCGATGTCTATCTGGCCTTATAGGAACTAGATTTTTTGATATAATGGTTTCCAAATCAGGTGATGATGCCTTTCCTCGATAGAACAATCTACACATATGCACTGCAACCGAAAAATTCGCTTTATATGTATGTTTCCTTTGCTTTTTATCAATGACTACGTGCGAGGTAATCATTTCAGCAAAGTTATACATTATAAGATGTGCGTAGATTTCTTGTTGGATGCACATCACCTTTTTTGAATGAAAATCCAGCATTCCTGTTGTATATTTCAGGTCTCTGAAAGATGTTTCTATTCCCCAGCGAACTGCATATAATTCTTTTAGCTTTTCTGGCGGATATGTATCTGGTTCAAGATTAGTGAGTACCGTTTCATAGCCATTTTCTGAGATCTTAAATCGAACAATCCGGAATCTAAGATTATAACTAAGTGTTGGATCTGCTTTTCTTGATTTTGATGGAAGATAATCAAATGTCGAAGTGGCTGGTATAAATTTATAATGATTCCTGTCCTTGTATAACTCTTTGGTTTCTTTGTTTTGTCGGCGTATCAAATTCATGGATATAGGTACATCGTATTCTGGTTTCTTTGGAAGGTCATAACCCTCTTTCATTCCTGTTTTTCCATCTTTTATACGAATAAGAAAATACCATCCTTTTTCTTGAACGTGAGCCATGTTGTTATAAGATTCATAGCCTCTATCAGCAATTACAATGGCTTTTGGTATATTTGATCTATCTATCATTTCTGCAAAAGCTTTATGTTCGTTGGCTATTCTATCTTTTTGGATAATAGCATCACTATAGATACAATGCTTAAGATCATACAGCGCATTCAAATGTAGTAAGTTGTATGGTTTTTGGCCATTTGAGCCAAGATAAAATGAGTCGGTATCTTCTGGGTCGGTAGCTATTTGAATTCTGGAACCATCAACCGCTAATAAATGAATCTCTTCTTTAAATGTACTGGTTATTTCATGAGAAAACTCGCGGAATACTTTCAGAAAAGCATTAGGACTGATCTTACAACGTTGTTGCGAAAACGCTGAAGCAGTAGGAACATCAGACGATGCATTAAAAAAATCTATCAATTCATTAGTCAGGCTTCCACTTTGCATTCCGATTATGCCTGTGATCAATTTCTCCATAGTAAGTTTCCTTTTGCGTGAAAAATCCTTTTCTGGATTAATGCAATACAATTTAGAGTTTTTCACTACTCTACGAATATTTGACATCAAAAGATTTTTTAGTTGTTTGGGTTTCATGTGCACCTCCTTGAAATCGAGAATTATGCTTACAATTTCAAGGGCCGCTTTCGCTACCTCTAAATAAAATCAGTAGCGAAAGCGGCCGCACTTTTCATTCATTCTGTCAACTATTTTCGCAGAAAAAAAGACCCCTATACCATTTCTGGTATAAGAGTCTTATTTCCGTCACCCTTAACTTAATGACATTGCCCTTTTGGGAAGCTCTTTTTTAGTCTCTTCGGAAAATATCTCTTGAATAAACTTTATCTGAAACATCATCCAGACATGAGTCATAGCGGTTAGCGATTATCGCACCACTCATTTTTTTAAACTCTTCAAGATTATTTACAACTTTGCTGCCAAAGAAGGTTGTGCCATCTTCAAGTGATGGTTCATAAATAATTACTGTAGCGCCTTTGGCCTTAATCCTCTTCATAACTCCCTGTATACTGCTCTGTCGGAAGTTATCAGAATTACTTTTCATTGTAAGTCTGTAAACGCCAATAACAACTTCATGCTCCTTTTTTACATCATAGGAGTCGCTGTTACCGTATGCTCCTGCTATATCAAGAACTCTGTCAGCTATAAAATCCTTTCGTGTTCTGTTTGATTCAACAATAGCCTCAATAAGATTCTCCGGAACATCAGAATAATTTGCAAGAAGCTGTTTCGTATCCTTAGGCAGGCAATATCCACCATAGCCAAAAGAAGGATTATTGTAGAAATCTCCCACTCTGGGATCAAGGCAGACACCTTTTATTATCTTATTGGTATCAAGTCCCTTCATCTCAGCATAAGTATCGAGTTCATTAAAGTATGATACTCGAAGCGCAAGATAAGTGTTTGCAAAAAGCTTTACTGCTTCAGCCTCAGTGAATCCCATAAACAGCACATCCGTATTGTCCTTAAGAGATCCTTCTTTTAAGAGATCTGCAAATGTATGCGCTGCTTTAAGCAGATTCTCGTCAGATTCATCTACTCCGACAATAATTCTGCTGGGATACAGATTATCATATAGAGCTTTTGACTCTCTTAGAAACTCTGGACTAAAAAGCAACTTGTCAGTTCCTGATTTTTCTCTGATCTTAGTCGTATAACCAACGGGGATTGTACTTTTTATGACCATAAAAGCGTCAGGATTCACGCTCTTAACAAGTTCAATTACCGCTTCAACGGCACTTGTGTCAAAGTAATTCTTTTTACTGTCATAGTTAGTCGGAGCAGCTATAATAACAAAATCAGCATCCCTATATGCTGATTCTCCGTCTAAAGTAGCTGTAAGGTTCAGTTCTTTTTCAGAAAAATACTTTTCAATATATTCGTCCTGAATCGGTGATATGCGTTTATTTAGCATATCCACTTTTTCTTTGATAACATCAACTACTGTAACTTTGTGTTTTTGCGACAGTAAAGTCGCGATTGAAAGTCCGACATAGCCGGCACCTGCAACCGCGATCTCCAAGTCCTTAAAATCACGCATGATATAATCCTCTACATTTCTTCAAGTGTCTCCTGGACTGTCTCGTATACTGAGATTCTCTGCCTGTCGTATTCAGGCATCCCAATAAAAATAGCACCGTATTCATAGCTGTCTTCAAGAGCTGTGCCACGTACTATTTTAATAAATACATGGAGAACCTCTTTTGTCCAAAGAGTAAGGTTACACTCATAATTATCCCCCATAGTCAATTGAAGGTCTGACTGAAATCCCATTCCTGCGCGTGATGCATTTATTACAGAAATAGCTACAGCTTCAGGTTCATCATTGCTTCCAATAGGGTTCATGATAAGTTCACCGTCAAGGTCAAGTCTTCTATATTTTCTTCTTTCTTCCATAATATCCCCCTCGAATAAATATGTACTTATAATAAATATAGCTTAAATCTCATCATCAGTAAAGAAACAAGCATCTCCAAAACTAAAAAACCTATACCTTAATTTTATGGCTTCGTTATAAGCATTTAACACATTTTCTCTGCCGGCAAGGGCTGAAACAAGCATAACCAGCGTTGATTCCGGAAGATGAAAATTTGTAATAAGACAGTCTGTTACCTTGAATTTATATCCGGGATAAATAAATATGGAAGTATTATCTGCGCATGGTTCAATATGTCCATTTTCATCCGCAGCACTTTCAATTGTTCTGCAGCTTGTGGTACCGACACAAATTACTCTGTGCCCACCTTCTTTCGCCTTGTTTATTTTATCCGCAGCTTCTTTATCCACCTGATACCACTCAGTGTGCATGTGGTGCTCAAGTACATTTGTAACTTTAACAGGTCTGAATGTACCAAGCCCCACATGAAGTGTTACATATGCAAGATCAATTCCTTTATCCTGAATCTTCTTAAGAAGTGATTCCGTAAAGTGAAGTCCGGCAGTAGGTGCCGCTGCTGAACCCTCATACTTTGCATAAACTGTCTGATACATATTCTTGTCCTGAAGTTTATGCGTAATGTATGGAGGAAGCGGCATCTCGCCAAGCTTATCAAGAACTTCTTCAAAAATTCCTTCGTAATAGAATTGAACAAGGCGGTTGCCCTCTTCAACTATATCCAGAATTTTAGCCGTAAGGCTTCCGTCACCAAAAGTCACTTCCGCACCGGGGCGAAGCTTCTTTCCGGGTTTTACAAGTGTCTCCCAGATATCATTTTCTTTTCTTTTAAGCAAAAGGATTTCTACTGCTGCTCCGGTATCTTTTTTCGTACCAAGAAGTCTTGCGGGTATGACCTTAGTGTCATTAAGTACAAGGCAGTCCCCCGGCTGAAGATAGTCTATGATATCATGAAAAATTTTGTGTTCAATCCTTCCCGTTTTTTTATTCATCACAAGAAGCTTTGCATCGTCGCGGGCAGGAAGCGGATCCTGTGCGATAAGTTCTTCGGGAAGATCAAAATAATAATCACTGGTGCGAAGTCCAAGATTCGGATCATTTGCATCTGTTTTTATATTACTCAAATTGTACTCCTTCTATAAACGCATGTTTTTATCTGACTCATGCCGGTCTGATACAGTCTATAGAACCAAATAATTACATGTTCGTTAAGCATGCTTTATTAAGAAATGTCTTGTAGCCCCTAAGTGCCTCATAAATATCAACCTTTGAGGTTGCTTCCCAGGGTGCGTGCATGTTAAGAACAGCAACGCCACTGTCAATTACATTCATTCCGTAAAGTGCAAGAATATAAGCAATTGTACCGCCACCACCTACATCGACTTTTCCAAGCTCTGCAGTCTGGAAGGTAACGTCATCCTCTTCAAAGATGCTTCTGATATGTGCTATAAATTCTGCGTTTGCATCATTTGATCCTGACTTACCGCGACTACCTGTAAACTTATTAAATACAGGTCCCAAGCCAAGATATGCAGCATTCTTCTTCTCAAACTGTCCTGCATACATAGGGTCGAAAGCAGCGCTTACATCAGATGAAAGCATGCATGAATTAGCAAGACATCTTCTAAGGCCAAGGTCACTATACTCACCGCAAAGGTTCATAAGTTCAGCCACAGCATTCTCAAAGAATCTGCTCTGCATTCCTGTTGCTCCGACGCTTCCGATTTCCTCCTTATCGACAAGTATGCAGCATCCTGTCCTTGTGAGGTTTTTAACTTCAAGCAACGCTCTCATAGACGGATATGCGCAAACTCTGTCATCCTGTCCGTATCCAAGGATCATTGAACGGTCAAAGCCTGCATCTCTTGCTTTTCCTGCAGGAACAATTTCAAGCTCTGCTGAAAGGAAATCCTCTTCTTCTATTCCGTAAAGGTCATTGAGAATACCAAGAATTCCACGCTTTACGGCACCACTTATCTTGCCGCTCTCTTCTTTTTCAGCCTTTTCATAATCAACTGCATACTGCTGACCTTCGGTAAGCTTTGAATTCTTCTTTTCCTCTTTTTTCTTTTCATCATTTTCGATCACAAAAGGTCTGCTTCCGATGACAAGATCCAGAGCTTCACCCTCTACAACGGTAGCTGCTTTCTTGCTCATGAGATCTCCGGAAAGATGAATAAGCAGATCGCTTATGAAAAATACCGGATCATCCTCATCCTCACCAACATTCAGCTGAACGGTTGTGCCGTCTTTTTTTACAACTACACCATGTATAGAAAGCGGAATCGCAACATAAAGGTACTTTTTAATACCTCCATAGTAATGTGTATCAAGATATGCGATACTTGTATCTTCATAAAGCGGGTTCTGCTTTACATCAATTCTGGGTGAATCAATATGTGCGCCAAGAATATTCATACCGTTTTCAAGAGGCTCTGAACCGATCTGGAACATTGCAATGGATTTGTTCATCCATACACTGTAAACCTTATCACCCTTTTTAAGCTTTGTTTTTGAACCTATAAGAGTGTTAAGTTCACGATAGCCTGCCTCTTCAATTTCATTCACAATACAGTCAATAGCTTCACGCTCAGTCTTGGCATTATCCAGGAAGTTCTTATAATCTTCAGCAAAAGCATCTACTTCCTTAAGCTGCTTTGCATTATATTTTGTCCATACGTTTGTCTGCTTCATTTTTCGTCTCCTTATTTCTTTATCAATCATGTCCAGATTGATATGACCCGCCTACATTATAATGCAGGCAGGTCATTAGTCAATTAACTTCTGAGATTAATGTTCATGCTCTCAAGACCGTTAAGGATTTTCTTCATAGCTCCGTTTACTTCATCATCAGCAAGTGTCTTTTCCTTGTCTCTGAAAGCAAGTGAATAAGCCATTGACTTAAATCCTTTTTCAATCTGTGATCCTTCATAGATATCGAACAGCTCAAGTTTCTCTAGTTTTTTACCGCCACGCTGTCTTATCATCTTCTCAATATCACCGGCTGTAACTTCAGTAGGAACAACCATACTGATATCACGGGTTACAGCAGGGAATTTTGCAATTCCTGTATATACGCGGTTGTAATTAGCATGAGGAACAATTGAAGGCAGATCAAGTACTGCAATGTAGGTTCTTGTTCCTATACCGTAATTGTCAAGAACTGCAGGATGAACTTCTCCAATATAACCTATCTGCTCACCATTAAATGAAATCTTAGCCTGGCGTCCCGGATGAAGGAATGTTTTCCCGGCCTTGGCATCATATTCAAGGTTATCGGACATACCGATCTGTCCAAGGAATTCTTCCACAGCACCTTTCATTGTAAAGAAATCACCTTCTCCGTAGAAGCCAAGAACAAACTGTGATCTCTCATCGGGAAGTTCTTTTAAAGGAAGCTCTTTAGCAAGATAAATATTCGCAATCTCATAGAGCTTAACATCCTTGTTTCTGCGCTTATAATTTGTCGCAAGGCTTGTAAGAATAACATTGAGCGGAATTGTTCTCATTATTGAGAAGTCCTCACCGAGAGGATTTGAAATCTTTATAGCATTTCTCTCCGGTGCATCCTCAGACAGTAAAAGCTTATCAAATACCTTGGGGCTTTCGAAGGAATAACCGTAAGCCTGCGAAAAGCCGCAGAACTGCGCAACTTCTCTTGCTGTCTTTTCTACAGTCATCTTAAAGGTAAGCTTTCCTGTAGTAGGTGCATTCTTGGGAAGTGTTGAAGGAATTTTGTCATATCCGTAAAATCTGGCAACTTCCTCTGCAATATCGCACATACCGATAAGATCCTGTCTGAAGCTGGGGATGATGATTTCATTTGCAGCTTCATCATATGTAAGTTCTTCTCTTGCAAAAATATCAAGCATTGTCTGTTTGTCAATATCTGTTCCGAGAAGAGCATTGATTCTGTCGGGCTCGAATTTTATTCTGTTTAAAGGCTTAATGGGTTCTTTTGCTTCAACGATACCCAAAGTAACCTTACCGCAGCCAAGTTCGTTAATTAACTGGCATGCACGATTGATGGCATCTTCTGCATTGTTTGGATCAAGACCTTTTTCAAAGAATCCTGATGCATCTGTACGAAGTCCTACTCTCTTTGAACTCTTTCTGATATTGGGGCCGTTAAAGGTAGCTGCCTCAAAAAGAACAGTCTTGGCATCCTCTGTGATCATTGAGTTTTCTCCACCCATGATTCCACCGATAGCAACTTCTTTCTCACCATCACAGATCATGATAACTTCACTGTCGAGGTTTCTCTCCTGACCGTCAAGAGTTACAAACTTTTCACCGTCCTTAGCACGCTTAACGATGATCTTATTACCTGCTATTGTGGAAAGGTCAAATGCATGCATAGGCTGACCATACTCAAGCATTACATAGTTGGTAATATCAACGATGTTGTTGATAGGTCTTACACCGTTTGCAGCAAGACGTCTCTGCATCCATTCAGGAGAAGGACCAACCTTAACATCTGTTACGACTCTTGCGCAATAACGTGTGCAAAGATCTGTATCCTTTATTTCAACAGAAATATAATCTGATGCTTTCTCTGAAGTCTCTTCAACCTTGACCTCCGGAGCTTTAAAAGGAAGCTTGAAGGTAGCAGCAGCTTCTCTTGCAATACCAAGAATGCTATAGCAGTCAACACGGTTACTGGTAACCTCAAATTCAAAAACAGTATCATGAAGTCCTAATATTTCAACAGCATCAGCACCAACCTTGGTATCCTCGGGAAGAATATAAAGTCCATCCTCGGGAGCGTCGGGGTAAAAATCCTTGGAAGAACCAAGCTCTTCTATAGAGCACATCATTCCATAGCTCTCGATTCCTCTGAGTTTACCTGCTTTAATCTTAATACCCTCTTCAGGATTCGGACTTCCGTCATGACCGCCAGCAACTTTGCCACCATCAAGAACAACAGGAACCTTATCGCCTTCCTTCATGTTCTTTGCGCCTGTAACAATCTGAATTTTCTCTGTTCCAATATTAACCTGGCAGATTACGAGTTTATCAGCATCGGGGTGCTGCTCAATCTTGTCAATCTGGCCTACTACTATCTTTTCCAGGTTTTTATCGAGGCGATGGAATCCCTCACCTTTTGTTCCGGAAAGTGTAAGCGCATCAAGAATTTCCTGATCGCTTGCATTTAAATCCGGTACATATGCTTTTATCCATGATAAATTTGCGTCCATTGCGCAACCTCTCTTTCTACTTAGTAATTAATTAAAACTGCTCTAAAAATCTGATGTCATTCTCGTAAAGAAGTCTCATATCATCGATTTCATATTTAAGAACAGCAATACGCTCAAGTCCGAGACCGAACGCAAAGCCTGTATACTCATTAGGATCAATTCCGCTCATTTCAAGAACGTGAGGATGAACCATACCGCAGCCAAGGATTTCAATCCATCCTTCACCCTTACAGAAACGGCATCCTTTACCTCCGCACTTAAAGCAGCTTACATCCATTTCTGCAGAAGGTTCTGTAAACGGGAAGTGATGAGGTCTGAATTTAACCTTAACATCTTCTCCGAATATTTCCTTTGCAAACTCAGCAAGAGTTCCCTTTAAATCAGCAAATGTAATACCTTTATCGATAACAAGTCCTTCAATCTGATGGAAGCTGGGACTATGAGTAGCATCAACCTCATCTGCTCTGAATACACGACCCGGAGCGATCATCTTAATTGGAAGCTTGCCCTTCTCCATCTCATGAACCTGTGTTGAAGAAGTCTGTGTTCTAAGAAGCAGATCACCACTTATATAGAAAGTATCCTGTTCGTCCTTTGCAGGATGATCTGCAGGAATGTTAAGAGCTTCGAAGTTATAATAATCCTTCTCAACTTCAGGACCCTCAGCAACTTCATACCCCATACCGATGAAAACATTCTCAACATCCTCAAGAGTAATTGTGTTGGGATGACGATGCCCTACATTATTTTTCTTTGCGGGAAGAGTTACATCTATTGTCTCGCTCGCAAGCTTTGCTTCAAGAACAGCTGCTTCAAGATGCTTTTTAGTATTCTCGAGGCTCTTTTCTATTTCTTCTCTTACCTCATTTACCATCTGACCGACCTTAGGTCTGTCCTCAGGTGCAACATCCTTCATGCTTTTAAGAATGCTTGTAAGTTCTCCCTTTTTACCAAGGAAATTAACACGAATATCATTAAGCACATCGAGAGCATCTGTCTCATTAATCTGCTTGATCGCACTTTCCCTGATCTTGTCTAATTGCTCTTTAATCATTTTTACCTCCTGTTATCTAAAAAGTCCCTTACATCTTCCGATGTAAGGGACGAATAATATCCGCGGTACCACCCTGATTCCTGCCCATCAGGCAGACTCTCATTTCAAATGTTTAATTTTAGCTCCAATGCGAAATTTCCGAACTGTCTTTACCAAACAGGCTCTCAGCCAGTGACCTGTCTCTCTTTATGGAAAACAGAACATCCCGGGGTTGCCCCCACATCTTCAACGCTCTGCAAACTAGTTTAACGATGGTAACAAAAAAAGTCAAGGATTTACTGTAATTGCTTATTCACTATCATGCTTAAAAGCTATCTGTGCAAAATTATAAAATCCCTGATACCAGATGTGGAAATCATGACCTCCGGTCATTTCCTGCCACATAAAGTTTTCACCGTCTACAAACTTATCGCTTAGAGCAGGCAGGTTCTTGGCTGCTGCAGAAGCACTCTGATACGCTATTCTATCCTGTAATCCGCATATATTATACAAATAATAAATAGGATATTCGCAGTTTTCAAGAATTCCGGCTGTTTTTGCAGCAGGATAGCTTGTAGGTGCAGCGGAAAATGCCCCGAAATATCCGAAAATGTCATTGCATTCATCAAGTCCTATATTGATCGTCTGCATACCGCCCATTGACAAACCTGCTATTGCCCTGTGAGCACGAGCCTCTGAAAGATCATATCCGGCCTCATCGTATTCACCATAGGTACTGTAATGGGAATCAAGATAAGGAATAAGGTCATTTCGAAGTTCTTCTCCGAACTTATAGAAGGAGTCAATAAGCTTTGTATCCTTTTTTGTATCGGAACCCGCTCTGCCGTTTGGTGTAACTACAATAAACGGTTCTATATCTCCATAATATGCAAGGTTATCCATAATAGCCTTTACCCTTGATGTGCTCTTATTAAGCCCCCATTCATCCTCATCTCCGCCAATTCCGTGAAGAAGGATCATTACATTATATTTTTTCTCTGTATCGTAGTTCGGCGGCAGATATACATTAGCTTCCTTTGTGATTTCGCTTCCATCACCGGCATAATCGTGTCCTGTATATGATATATGCTCAATTGTCCCCGCTTCGTCTGTCCTTAAATTAGTATATTTAGGAAGAACATGTTCTCCAATTTCTGCTGTAGGAGTACGGTCTTGGGATTCATCTGTATTTGTACTTTCGGTCGCTTCCTCCTGTACGGATGTCTCCTGTTCTATCGCTTCAGCATAGGCATTCTCATTTGCTTTAGCTTCATCTTTCTCAAGTATTTCTGCATCACCTGTCTCATCTTCAGACAAAACTTCATCTTCAATTATTTCAGAAGCCTCTTCCTCAATAATCTCAGGCTCATCTGTCTTAGCCGTGCTTTCTTCATCCACTGTTGTGACAACCTCTGCATCTTTTGCAGTATTTGCTTTAGCATTTCCACATGCTGTTAAAAATCCCATCATCATGATCAATCCCCATATATATTTTTTTCTCATAGTAAGCCTACCTCCTGAGTACTAATTATCGTATGATTAAAAACCAAACTCTACTTGATTATTGCTAACAGCTACTCACTTAGAAATGATTAATCCAAAAAGAGGATGTGAAATAATCCCGGGAATATTTCTGTAGATAAAAAAGATGCCTGTCACTATTCCTATGCATATAAGAAACATGTTCTCCCATGTCTTCATCTTAGTACTTCCTGTTCTGATAAGAACTACTGCCTTGTAAATCAGAAACAGAATGAGCAAAGGCATAACAGTAACGGAAAGAATATTATAACTTATTGCTCCTTCAATATTTCCATGTAAAAGCTCAAGATAGGCGTGGGTCATTCCACAGCCGGGGCAGCTTAGCCCTGTAATAAGCTTAAATACACAGGGAATACCGTAACCTGTGACAATGTACACAATAGCATTTAACATAAGTATAGCTGCAATTATTGCAGCCTCTTTAAATGCAGAAGATATATTTTTATTTTTCAGAGTATTATTATTGTTTTTCATATTCAAATCATTTGTCTTCTTTAATAATTATCCTGTCTTCATATTATAGCTCATCATATTATAATCCCTGTTTGTTTTATGGCAAAGGGTAGTGTTCTGTCTATCTTACATTCAGTCAGACAAAAAATATCATAAAAAATTATTTCAGATATTGTAATTACTGATATATAATAAGACCTGATATTTACTTATAATTCCGTATGAAGGGGACTTTATAAATGAATGAACTTGATGAACGTTACAGCACTGCAGAAGATGCAATAATAGATGCTTTTTTTCTTCTTATAAAAGAAAAGGATTTTGAAAAAATTACAGTTGCGGATGTTATAAAAAAAGCAGGTATTGTGCGAAGCACCTTTTATAATCACTATGAAAATGTACCTGCTCTTGTAAGCGCTGCCGAGGATAAAACAATAAATGATATTTTTCATATGATGGAAGGATTCCATGCAGAAAATGACAGAGACCTGTGCAGGTCCTATTTTCTTGCAATATGTAACTACACAAAGAAAAACCCGTTTCTTGCAAGCCTTCTCGAAAGCGCCAGAGGAGACGCATTCTTTGAAAAAGCAATGACAATGTTCCATCAGTATGTTTCAAAGGTCTCAGATACTATAACAGGAAACAGTGTTTCCAAAGAGAAATACTCATATCTTATTGCCGGTATCATTGGATGTAATATCGGTATTCTTCACAAATGGACAGCTGATAATTTCAATGCACCTGCTGAAAACATTGCAGATATACTTACCACTATTTTTCTAAACGGTATTCTGCCTTTCATGAATGAATAAAAAGTGTTTTTTATATACCATACAAAAACATCAGCCCCAAAATGCTTCTGTATTAAGAAGCACTTGAGGCTGTTTTCATTTTTATAAAACCATTTGTATTCTTTAACCGATTTTATTATGCTGCAGGATTTTCCTTTAGTGCATCCTGTCGCTTTATCTTACCTGTTGAGTTTCTGATAAAAGGCGTACTTCTTACAACAATAGCTGTGATATGACGATATGTGGGCTGTCCGCTGTTATATTCATCAATAAATTTCTGAAGCTCCTCATACAGATCTGTAACTGATAATCCTTTCTTTTCTGCAAGCTCGGCTTCAGGATATATTCTTGCAGTTAATCCGTTGTTTTCACCGGTCACTATTACTTCTGCTATAAGCGGATTAAGTGCCAGCTTATTCTCAATCTCCTCAGGTGAAACATTTTCTCCGTTGGACATGATAATAAGATTCTTTACTCTTCCGTTTATGAAAAGATATCCGTCTTCATCAAGATATCCTTTATCTCCTGTATGAAGCCACCCATCCTTTAAGGTTTCCGAAGTTTCTTCCGGCATCTTGTAATATCCCTTCATTACGCTGCTTCCACGTACAAGTATCTCACCGTTTTCAAAGCCGATCTCAACATTGCTAAGAGGTCTTCCGATAGAACCGGGCTTGTGATTAGTCACAGTATTAGTTGTTATAACAGGAGAACATTCGCTCATTCCATAGCCTTCAAGAATATCAACTCCATACTCTGCAAATTTTTCAATGTAAAAAGGATCAAGATGAGCTCCACCTGTAAAAATTATTCTTAAGTTTCCGCCAAATACTTTCTCAGCTATGTTCTTTTTTACAATTGAAAGAATATCTTCCGACATCGATGTTTTGCCTGAAAAAAGGATTCCCTTTTTATCCTTTGTGGCACTTTCATTCTTCATTTTTTCAATTGCATCCGCTTCAACTGCCGAAACCTTCTTATAAATTGTTTCAATCATCAGCGGCACCATAAGCATGACCTCAGGCTTAAAAATTCCCATGTTTCTTACCATATGCATAAATGAATCATTGATACATATAGTTGTTCCAAGAGACAGAGTCTTAAGCCAGTCCATTACAAGACAATACGCATGATGAATCGGAAGAACACTAAGAGTCACACATCCTGGAGCTGCATCATATTCAACAGCCCTGACGTTATCTGAGAGATTTTCCTGCGTGAGCATAACGCCCTTACTCTTTCCTGTGGTACCGGAGGTATAGATAATTGTTGCAATTTCATAATCCGATGCGCCGGAAATATTTATAGTGGTTACCGGGAATGTACCAAAGTCACTCTCTGTAAGCATCCAGATATCTCTGATTTTTGGGCAATCCCTAAGCACCTTTTCCTTAAGAGATGAACGGGTTGCTCCTAAAAATAACGCTTCGGAATCTGATCTTTGAATAAGCTCTATAAGCTCTTCATCAGGAAGATTTGCATCCAAAGGAACCGCTATATTAACTCCTGTAACAATTCCAAGATATGCCTCAATCCACTCCGCAGAACTTGTACCGATAAGTGCTATATGAGAGCCTCTGTATTTCTTGTTATCAAGATATGCTCTTATATTTCTGACCATCTGATCAAGCTCACCGTATTTCTTTTCTTTAATTTCCTTTTTCTCAAGCCATCTGACTGCCGAAAGGCTATTATATTTACTGACTGCTTCATCCCAAATGCTTCTAATGTTTTTCATACTATTCTCCGTTCCGAATATTGCATTAAAACTACTCTTTTATAGTACCTGCCATGAATTTATTTTTTTCAGCCTGCCATCCGGAGCTCATCCAAAAGTTCAAGAGCTTCGCCAACAGTATGGATTTGTGTAGCTCTCTCCTGCTCAAGTTCAACATCAAATTCGTCCTCAAGCTCTCCGAGAAAAGACATAAAGTCCAGTGATGAAAAACCAAGATCCTCGCGAAAACGAAGGGCATTTTTCATATCCTTAGGTGATACCTCGCAGTACTGTGCAATTATTTCCTTAAATTTCATTTCCTTACTCATAATTTTTCTCCTCTCTCATATAGATATTTATACTGTTTCCATTATCTCCCCTACTGTCATGTCAGGATTTTGAACCCCGGTAAACAGAATTCTCATAAGATAATAATTCAATAGCTCCATGTCCTTTTCATTAAGCTGAACTGTCTGATAATGGTATGAAAAGTTCATTCCTCCATCTTCAGTATGTGAAACCGTAAGATACATTTTTTTGGTTGCAGCTCCGTTTGCAAACCATTTTGCATGCATCGGAATATTCTTAAGAAATGGATTTTCCATTTTTACCGGCATGGGCTGATATGTTAAATAGCAGCTCTCATAGGTAGTATCCTCCGGTGTGTTGTATCTTTTCCTAATTTCCTCATATATAAGTGCTGGATCATAATTGCTGTGCATATAAATCTTGTTTTGAACATTTTGTATTTCATATGCAGCAGAGAGAAAATCCGTATCAGGACTGATAACAGTTCTGCAAGGGAACATGATTGTTCTGCTTCCGCCTGATGTCCATTCATCCTTAGTTGACCTTCTGGATATAAAGTTCTGAATTGAAATATCCTCCTGACCATTATTCTGTTTTGAAAGGTATGTCCTTATCCCAAGCAAAAGAAGATTTGTCATTGAGATACCGTGATTCATGCAAAAATCAAATAGTTCTTTTGAAGGACCGGCCTCAAGTTTATAATCCTTTACTGCAACAAACAGTTCCTTTCTTTCTATATCAGCACTTCTGAGCTTTTTATTATTATGATATTTTCTTGATTCCTCCAAAACCGAAGGCCCCTGAATATCTGAGTAAAGAGGCTCTCCCAGTTGATCAAGCTGATCATCCCAGAATTTTTTGTCCTTTAAAAATCTCTTTTCGTTTCCGGCCTTTTTTAGATCATTTTCAAGTACTGTCTCAAAATCAGCCAGATCTGAAGGATATGGGGAACCGAATTTGTAATGCGTATACAGTGACATGATATCGTTGGTCATTACCACAACTCCGCAGGAATCAATGAGCCTGTGATCCATATGTATGAAAAATCCCCTGTAACCGTCAGGGAGCTTCATCATATAAACATCGCACATAGGAATGTCATCACCATCAAAAGTCTGATATGCCCAGCTCTGCATCAGATCATCCGCTTCCTTCATAGTCATCCCGGATAAATCCTTAAGCGGAATATCTCTATGGTCCTTTTTGATAATGTACTGACTCACACAGCCTTTTTCATCAGCCTTTGTAAAGCGGACTCTCATGCAACCGTATCGTTCCATTTCAAGCTCTATGCACTTTTTTAAAAGTCCGAAGTCAAGCTCAGCTTTTAAGGCTGCAACAATACTAAGTCCCGAAACCTGCTGAGTCCCATATTCTCTTATCCATCTGTAATGCATGTTCTGTGCCGCTGTCAGCGGATATGTTTTTTTCATATCGTTTCCTCTTTTTCCTTTATTTCTCTTGACAAAACAGAAGGTATCATAATTATTTTCAATAATCCATACCCCTTTTGGTTTAATGAACACATGCATAAAAAATGACCGAAACATATCAAACACATTTCTTTAAAGTGTTCGATATATTCGGTCAAAACAAATTCTAAAACACTATTCAGTTTGCAAAAAAGTTATCAATGCCGTTTGCTATTCCTAAAACCATTTGTGTCTGATAACTTTCAGATGCCATATTCGTATCCTCTGTTGGATTGGTCATATATCCCATCTCTATTATCGTTGATGGAACATTTGCCCAGTTGATACCTGTCATGGTATCCGTTTCCCACACGTACTGTTTTTTGCATCCGGTAGCAGCAACAAAAGCATCAAGCACACAATCCGAAAGCTTTCTTGATTGTGAATAATAAGCTCCGTTATAAGGATTAGAAGGTGTCTGACAAATTGTCATCGCACCGTTTACGGAACTGTCATCGCTGCCATTTCCATGTAATCTTACAAATGCCTCCGCACCTGCATTATTGGCAATCTGTGCACGGTCTACATTGCTTAAGCTTACATCATTGGACTCTCTCGTCATTATAACTGTATATCCGCGATTAGTCAGTTCTGCCTTAAGCTTAAGTCCTACATCCAAGGCCATCTGGTATTCAGCAAGCCCTGTAGTCCTTCCTGAAGTACCTCCGGTCACCTTCATTTTCATAGTTGACGAACCCGGCCCGTTTGGTTCTTTATCAGTCATGGCTTTTGACTGATGTCCGGGATCTATAACAACTATATGCCCTCCTGTGTGTGGAGTCTGCGTTGCCACAGCATTTACAGCTTCACTTTGTCCCGCATTCTGTTCTTCTGTTTTGTTTTCGGCTAAATCTTCTCCGGTTTCTTCCGATGATTCTTCTACAGCTTCGTCAGCAGGCAGCTCTTCTTTTGCAGAGGCATCTGCCTGCTCTAAATTGTTTGAACTATTTTCTGCGGAAGCATCAACGTTTTCTGCGTTGTCTTTATCATCCGAAATATTCTCATTCTTACTGTCATCTGCAAGAGCCTGCTCATTTGTATTTACTTCTTCGCTTTCCGAAGCATCATCCTGGCCGGTGTTTTCGTTGCCGGTCTGCTCGCTTATGACTGTATCATTCTCATCAGCAATTTTTGTATCATCAGTTTGAGCATTTTCTGTATTACTGTCATCTTCTAACGGTATCTGTTCAAACAGCGTATCAGCAGCCTCTTGATTTTCGATATCGGTAGCTTTATTGCCACAGGCATTTGCTGTAAGCATAAGACATATAAGCACATAGGTTATCCATCTTTTTTTCATTTAAACATCACCCCTCCGGTTTTATAAAAAGCCAAAAGCGCAATTCTTATACTTACGCTTTTGGCTCTTTTATTATCAAACATCCTCAATTTTTATAAGATTGGTGTTACCGGATTCACCGTTTGTCACACCACCTGTGATAACAATTTTATCACCTTCTTTGAGGTCAAAGGTTTCAATAGCCACCTTTTTAGCACTGTAGAACAGAACATCTGTTGAAGGAAATACATCACACATCTTGGGAGTAACAGCCCATGAAAGTGAAAGCCATCTCCAGGTCTTCTCATTAGTTGTAAGACCAATAATATCAACAGGTGAACGGAATCTTGATACCATTCTGGCTGTACGTCCCGAAAGCGTGCATGCAACAATAGCCTTTGCATCAAGGTCTATTGCCATACCACAGGTTGCATGTGAAATAGCATCGACATCATTTTTTATAATGAAATCATAATTGTAAAAACGCCTGTTGTAATGGATGTTCTGCTCTGTAGTCTCTGCTATTTTAGCCATTGTCTCTACAGCCTGAACAGGATAAGCACCGGCAGCTGTTTCGCCTGAAAGCATTATAGCACTTGTTCCGTCATAAACAGCATTAGCTACGTCAGAAGTCTCTGCTCTTGTGGGACGAGGATTATGAATCATTGATTCAAGCATCTCTGTAGCAGTAATAACACGTTTACCAAGCATACGGCACTTTGTTATAAGATCCTTCTGGATAGCAGGAAGCTGCTCAAAAGGAACTTCAACACCCATATCACCGCGGGCAACCATGATTCCATCACATTCCTTACAGATTTCTTCGATGTTATCATAGCCTGACTGATTTTCAATCTTTGCTATAAGCTGAACCTTGTCATTGCCGTTATGGGCTTTTAAGAACTCGTGAACATCAACAAGATCCTGTTTTACAGAAACAAATGAGCATGCGATGAAATCAACATCATTCTCAACACCGAAAAGTATATCGGATTTATCCTGCTCTGAAAGATAAACCTGTTTAATATGTTTTCCGGGGAAGCTCATGCTCTTCTTATCGGAAAGCTCTCCTCCTGTTACTATCTCTGTTTCAATCCTGACACCATCAGTTGAAAGAACCTTAAACTCAAGAAGTGCATTGTTAAGAAGAATTCTGTCACCTTTAAAAAGCTCCTTAGCCAGATTCTTATAGCTTACGGAAACTATTGTGTCATCACCCTTAATATTCTCGGTGGTAAATGTGAACTTCTTACCTGCTTCAAGCATAACCTTGCCGTTTTTAAAAGTTCCTATTCTGTATTCAGGTCCCTTCGTATCCAAAAGTATTGCAATAGGAAGTCCCAATTCCTTACGTACTTTTTTTATCCTCTTAATTCTTGTAAGCTGTTCCTCATGATCTCCGTGTGAAAAATTAAGTCTTGCTACGTTCATTCCTGCCTTGCAAAGAGCTGCGATCATCTCCTCAGATTCGCTTGCAGGACCAATTGTACATACAATCTTTGTCTTTCTCATTAAAGTCTCCTCATTTTAAAGTAAATTACTGAATTAATATAATATAACAAACCTTAATAATCCATATGTAAAATAACTAAGAATATAGTCTTTTTTCTCAACTTTATCTAAGGAATACGTTTTCATCGAATGATCATTGTCACTGCATACAATACAGGCTGATGAAGCATATATACTAAAAGTGAATATCTTCCCAAAAACGAGAGCGGCTTTATGTCCGCATGAAAAATTTTACTATCAAATCTGCTTTTTAATACATCATGTAAAAAATAACCGGCAAGAAACAAAAAAATCCATGGCATAAGTGAAAAATAATCCGAAGAATAAAAGCCCTTTTGCATAAAGCCCAAATATGTCAAAAAGGAATTCTGCAATCCGTCAGTGCCACCCTGTCCGAAAAGGATCTGCGGAAGGTAAAGCTTTTTTATAAACAGATTGATAAATCCACTATTTATACTTTTTGTCATTGCAAACAAAATAATGCTGACAAAGAGGCCCCAAAAGGGATCGATTTTTGCAGGTATCATTTTCATGGCCAAGCCAATAAGTATCATACATGAGCCAAGCATTGTAAGAACCCCGAAATATACCGGAGCTTCAGGAAGAAATATCTCTGTAACACAGGTTATGATGATGCCGCATAAAAAAACAATTATACCGTTTCTTACAGGCTTTCTTGCAAAATGCATGCAAAAGCCTGAAATAGTAATAAAGGTCCAGCAAATGCTCTGTTGCCACAGATAAGAGCCAAATGTTCCGTACCATGGCATATCCATTCCGTTTATATATTTAAGATCCCAGCAAAAATGATACAGGATCATACTTATCATCGTTAAGCCTCTGATAGTGTCGATGATCTCAAGGCGATTCTTAGCCAACATAAATTTTTCCTCACTCCTCATCCATAAGCACAAAAGAACCCCGGGATATATATACTCTGTTCCAACGGACTTCACACGATAAAGTGTAAAGTCCGGAATGAATATATATCCCCGGGGCAAAGCTCTTAAATAATTACATAGCCTGAATTGCTTTCTTGGGGCATTTCTCGGCACACAGTCCGCAATGTGTACACTTGTCCTGATCGATTGTTGCAACATTGTTTTCTACAGTGATTGCACCTGATGGACAATTTTTCTCACAAATATGACAGGCGATACAACCAACCTTACAGTACTTATTTACAGCCTGACCCATATCCTGTGATTTACATCTTACAGATTCTGTCGCATCATAAGGAATCAGATCAATAAGATGTCTGGGACAAATATTGATGCACTGTCCGCAGGCTTTACATTCTTCCTTATCGACAACTGCAATTCCGTTTACAATGTGAATTGCATCAAACTGACATACATTTACGCAGCTTCCTCCGCCAAGGCATCCGAAGGTACAGGTCTTCGGACCAGCACCGGGCACCTGATTTATAACACGGCAATCTTCAGCTCCATAGTATTCATATCTCTGAGTAGCCTTGTCGCAATCACCGCCACAATGAACATATGCGACCATTCTCTTTGCGTCTCCGGCATCTACACCCATTATCTCAGATATTTTTGCTGCAACAGGAGGTCCGCCAACCGGGCACTGACTCACCGGAGCATCCCCCTTTGCTATAGCTGCAGCGCATCCTGAGCATCCGGGGAATCCGCAGCCACCGCAGTTATTTCCCGGAAGTGCTTCCAAAATAGCCTGTTCTTTCTCATCAACGTCTACATGCAGTTTCATGTCCGCTACGCCAAGAATTATGCCTATAAGAATTCCGGCACCCGCAACTACTGCTGTAGCTATGAGTACACCACTAATCATAATTTTCTCCTTTTCATCGTAATGCAGAAAATCCCGTAAATGCAATTGCCATCAGTCCGGCTGCCAGAAGTACAGTAGGCATTCCTTTAAAAGGCTTGGGAATGTCATTAAATTGTATTTTTTCACGAATGCCGGCAAGAATTACAATCGCAATTGTGAATCCTACAGCTGTTGCAAATCCGCAGATAGTACTCTCCAAAAGGCTGTATCCGTCTGTTACGTTATTAAGTGCTACACCGAGAACCGCACAGTTTGTTGTGATAAGCGGAAGGTAAACACCAAGTGACTGATAAAGGGATACAACGAATTTCTTAAGGAACATTTCCACGAACTGAACCAGCATCGCAATAACCATTATGAAAACAATGGTCTGCAAAAATGAAAGATCAAGTGGTGAAAGTATAAATTTGTAAATCGCATTGGTAACAAGGGATGCCAGTGAGATAACAAACACACAGGCCATACCCATACCAAAAGCCGTCTCTGTTTTTCTTGAAACACCAAGGAAAGGACACAGTCCAAGGAATTGGCTAAGTACTACGTTATTAACAAGAGAGGCCGTTATCATTATGGATAAAAGTCCGATTATGGTATCTGTCATTTCTTATCCTCCTCTCCGGGTGTAATAACTTCCTTTATTGCTTCATTACTTTTTCCTACAGGTACAGGTTCTTTTTCAGGAGCCTTAATATCTGATAGTTTGATAGTTTCAGGCTTTGTTTCAAGAGCAGCCCTCTCCTTTGCAAGAAGTTCTTCCTTAACCTTCTTTGGATCCTTAATTTCAACATCGCTGCAGCATCCGCCTACTCCAAATTTTGAAGTATCTTTGCCCTTCTTTTCCATGTTGAATTTAATCTGATTCATAATAGCAATAAGTACAGCAAGAACAATAAACGCGCCAGCCTGCTGAATAAAAATACGAATAGGCTGATACTGGCTGAAGAAATACCCTACAGGTCCCGGAACCACAGAGCCTTCACCAAATATCTGAACGTCAAACATTGTTCCGCCGCCGATAAGTTCTCTGAAAAGTCCGATAACAGTAATCGCACAGGTAAAACCTATTCCCATTCCGATTCCGTCAAAGAAGGAAGGAATAACTTTGTGCTTTGATGCATACGCCTCTGCTCTACCGAAGATAATACAGTTAACAACGATAAGCGGAATATAAACACCAAGTGCCTGGTACATAACAGGAACATATGCCTGCATAACCAGCTGTACCAATGTAACGAAAGATGCGATTACTACAATAAATGCAGGAATACGCACTGTATCCGGTATTACTTTTCTCAAAAGCGAAATAACCGCATTACTAAGTGCCAATACAAATGTTGTTGCAAGTCCCATGGTAAGACCGTTTATGGCAGACGTTGTAACAGCAAGTGTAGGACACATACCGATCATCAGAACCAATGTCGGATTTTCAACTATAAGGCCGTTCAGGAAACGCTCCATAGGGGTGTCCTGTTTGAAGCCTAAAGCTCCTTTTTTCTCTTCACTCATATGAACACCTCCTTAATTGGCAAGCTCAGCCTGAAAATATTCAACAGCTGCATTAACACCGTATGTTATTGCTTTCGAAGTAATGGTTGCACCTGAAATTGCCTCAATCTCACTCTCAGAAGAAGCTGCATTTTTAGTAACTGAAAACTGTGCTGCAGGCTTTCCTGAAAACTGAGGTACAATAACCTTCTCAGCATTCATTCCAAGGCCGGGAGTTTCATTTATAGAGATAAGCGAAATCCCATTAACTTTGGAATCATTTGTAATTCCGACAGAATACACTATCTTATCTCCGTATCCGCCGCTTGAAATCTGAATAACGTAGCCTATTCCGTTTCCGGAGCCGTCAACAGCTTTCTTCACATCAAGAATGGAAATCTTACTGTAATCTGCATTGCTTAAAATTTGGGATGCAGTAGCTTCATTTAACTGTGCATCTTCAAAATCTGCAGCATCGGGGAAAACAGCCTGGTTCGCTTTTATCAGAGACAGCTGCTCCTGATAAGCTATAGGCTCCTTTGTAACCTGGTAAACAGCGCCAAGTGAAATACCGGCAACAAAAGTTATCACGAAAAGAATGAGTGCATTTTTCAGCATTGTTTTTATATCTGTCATGCCCTTTTCTCCTCCTTCTTTTCTACGGGTCTGATACCGAACGCTCTCGGAATCGTATATTTCTCGATAAGCGGAACGATCAGATTACCGATAATGATCGCATATGAAACGCCCTCTGCGGACACCCCGAATACACGGAAGATTCCGGTAAGAACACCGAGGAAAACGCCATATATATATTTACCCTTCGTAGTAATAGGACAGGTTACATAATCCGTGGCCATAAAGAATGCACCAAGCATAAGACCGCCACCTGCAAGCTGTGCGGAAATATATGCACCGTTAAGTCCATGACCACCAAACAGGATTATGAATAGTACAAATGAAATGATGTAGGATCCGGGAATCTTTAAGTCTATGATTCCAAGCATAATAAGAATACATGCACCGACTACTATGGCAATCATAGAGGTCTCACCAATAGTTCCGGGGATATTACCGATAATCATATCTATAACCTTAACATCCTCACCTGCTTTTAATGCAGCAAGCGGTGTTGCTGAGGTATAGGTATCGGTTGTAAAGTTGGTCATGAGAGCCGGAAACGAAATAAGCAAAAAGCATCTTGCACCAAGTGCCGGATTCATGAAGTTCTGTCCAAGGCCGCCAAACAGCATCTTTACAACGAGGATTGCAAATATACCGCCGATTATCGGAAGCCACCACGGAGCTGTGCATGGAAGGTTCATACCAAGCAGAAGCCCTGTTACAACCGCTGAAAAATCAGTTACCGTTATCTTTTTGTTTAAAATCTTTTCATAACAAAATTCGGTCAAAACCGTTGATAACACAGAAAGCACGAGTATTATCAGTGCGTCTATTCCGAAATTGTAAATGCCAAAGCCTGCAGCCGGAAGAAGTGCTATGACAACCCACATCATGATGTTTGAGGTCGTCACACTGGACCGAACATGCGGATTTGACGAAACTTTCATCATATCGCTCATTGTTTTTTTCCTTTCGTTTACTTCTTCCTCTTTCCAAGCTGTATCTTACGCATACCCTTGATCAGCTGAGTGAGCTGTCTTCTGGCAGGGCAAATGTAACTGCAGCATCCACACTCGCAGCACTCCATACCGTATTCGGCAAGGAATTTTTCTTCCTGTCCGTTCTCGACATCATCAGCCAGATTCTTGGGAATAAGTCTCTCAGGGCAAACATCAACACACTTAGCACAGTTAATGCAAGCGCTTGGTTCCATGGCTGACACAGCATCCTCTGTAAGGCATGTAAGTGCCGATGCAGTTTTGGTCGTGGGAACATCAAGATCAAACAGGGCAAATCCCATCATAGGTCCGCCTGATATTATTTTTGCGGGAGCCTTGACAAAGCCGCCTGCGTCATCAAGAAGCTCTCTGTAGTTTGTTCCTATTCTGACCTTATAATTTCTGGGGTCTGTAACCGCATCACCGGTTATGGTAACAATTCTCTCCATAAGAGGTCTGCCTTCCATAACCGCTCTGCTGATAGCACACAAAGTATCAACATTATCAACTATGCAACCTGCATCTGCAGGAAGCATTGAAGAATTTATCTCTCTCTTTGTACATGCATAAATAAGCATACGTTCAGCACCTTCAGGATATTTAGTCTGAAGTGCTTTAACCATTATCTTATCGTCATCTTTTGTGAGTTCACGGAATTTTGCAATACAGTCAGGCTTGTTATCCTCAATGGCCAGAATCCCCCTTGCATTAGGAAAAAGCGAAACCGCAATCCTAAGCCCACTCAGAAGAAGCTCAGGATCCTCAATCATACGACGATAGTCACTCGTAAGATAAGGCTCGCACTCCGAGCAGTTTGCAATTACGTATTCGATTTTCTCTGGTTCTTTAGGAGATAATTTGACTGCTGTCGGGAATCCCGCACCTCCCATACCTACAACACCGGCCTCACGTATGAGGTCGATCTTTTCCTTGGTTGTAAGTTCCTCAAGAGGCTTTGTAGGAAGCATCTCGCCCTCTTCGTAGAGGCCGTCATTCTCGATGATGATACTGTCACACATACCCCCTGTAGCGAGTCTGCGCTTCTCAATTCCCTTTACTGTTCCGGATACCGATGCGTAGATCGGTGCTGAGACGAACCCTGCCGCTTCCGCAATCTTCTGTCCCACCAGTACATGATCGCCTTTTTCAACAATAGGCTTTGCAGGTGCTCCGATATGCTGAGATATCGGATAGACAAGATCACCCTTTGGCAGAATTTCCTTGATGGGTTTATCCTTCGAAAGTTCTTTACCTTCGTAAGGATGCACTCCTCCCACAAAAGTTAATTTAGCCATTTCCTACCCTTCCTTTTTTAGCCATTTAAGGCCTTATTTTTTTGTTCAGAATATTATTATTTAAATGGAAATATAAAAAGAAGCCCCCATAAGAATAATTTTATTCCAAACGAATAAAAATTCTGCAATTATTATACTACAAAATTTGTCCTATTAGTCAGATTTTAATAAGAAATCTACTCATTTATTTTCACAATTTCTATGATAAAATATATATGTTTGTAGATTTATTAAATTTTTTTAGATTTTCCGGAGAAATGGTATGAGAATAATTGACGAAATTATCGAAGACGCAGCTGAAGGATATCCCCTTGAAAGGATCTGCAATTCCCCTGAAGAAATATTATTTATAGATATTGAGACTACCGGGCTTTCACCAAAAAGTAGCGTGCTTTACCTTATCGGATGTGCCTATTACAAAAACGGCATCTGGAATCTCAGACAATATTTTGCAGACAAGCGCGGTGAAGAAGAAGATGTACTAAATGCTTTTATGTCTTTTGCAAAGGACTTTAAAATCCTTCTTCATTTCAACGGTGACAGGTTTGATCTTCCGTTCATAAAGTTTAAATGTGACCGTTTCAAAATAATCAATGTGCTTGAAAGCTGTGTTTCACTTGATATATACAAGCGTCTTGCACCATATAAAAACGTATTGGGGATTCCCGACTGCAAGCAAAAAACTATCGAGCTTTTTCTCGGCATAGACAGAAATGATGTATATTCCGGTGGTGAGCTCATAAAAGTTTACAAGGATTATCTTATAGAACAGGATGAAAAATCATACAATCTCCTGCTTCTTCATAATGCAGATGATGTTCGAGGAATGTTTTTACTTCTTCCCTCGTTGTATTACCATGACCTGTTCAAATCACTTTTGGACAGAAATGTTGTCCTTTTCAGAACAGATGCTCCTGAATACCCTCAGGTAAGAACCGGCTTTTCAATTGACGATTGTTCCGATAATGAAAATCCTGATGCGGTTATAGATCTGCCTGTCAGAGCCATGAAGGTGCAGGCCAATTATTACAATGATTATCAAGGCAAAGAAAAAGAAGAGATCATCATGAAAATATCTCTTCCGGACACTCTTCCCTCATCAATTGGCGGATCTGCCGACGGCTGCTTTTTTAAAGCAGAAGGTGACACTGCAACCTTAAGGATCCCGCTGCTTGAAACCGAGCTCAAATATTTCTATAACAATTATAAGGACTATTACTATCTTCCTTCAGAAGATCAGGCACTGCATAAGTCTGTTGCACAGTTTGTGGATAAATCCCATAGAGTACAGGCGACGGCTGCCAATTGCTATACCAGAAAGCCGGGGCAGTATCTTATGGAGTGGGATGCAATTTTCTCTCCCGTATTTAAAAAGGATTACGACGATAAGGGTCTTTATTTCGAACTTACGGATGACCTCAAAAAAAGCCGTGCTGCTATGAGTCTTTATGCTGTCCATGTAATGGCGCATGTTATTGAAAGAGCATAATTTGGACAACTGATCTAAGTGACATAAATTCCTGCAAAAAAATGAAGTTTCATTCTAATGAATATAACCAAAAAACCTCATCCTGCGAAAAAATGCAGAATGAGGTTTTTCCTTATCTACATAATGTTTTTATCATGCAAGTGCCTGTTTAATATCATCAATCAGATCTTCCTTATCTTCAAGGCCACATGAAATTCTGATAAGTCCTGCAGGAATACCGGCTGCTTCAAGCTGTTCATCTGTCATCTGACGATGCGTTGATGTCGCAGGGTTCAGACAGCAGGTACGCGCATCTGCAACATGAGTTTCAATTGCACAAAGCTTTAATTTGCCCATAAACTCCTCTGCTGCTTTTCTTCCGCCTTCAATTTCAAAGGATACAACACCGCATCCGCCATTTCCCATATATTTCATGGCAGTATCATAATAAGGATTACTCTTAAGACCGGGATAATTAACCTTTACAACCTTGGGATGATTTTCAAGGAACTCGGCTACCGCAGTGCCATTTTCAACATGACGCGGCATGCGTACATGAAGTGACTCAAGGCCAAGATTTAAGTAGAAGGCATTCTGAGGTGACTGTATGCTGCCAAGGTCTCTCATAAGCTGAGATGTAGCTTTTGTGATAAAGGCACCTTCTTTTCCGAATTTTTCAGCATAAACAATTCCATGATATGACTCATCGGGTTTTGTAAGTCCGGGGAATTTATCAGCGTGTGCCATCCAGTCAAATTTACCTGAATCAACAATAGCTCCGCCTACTGATGCTCCATGACCATCCATATACTTAGTGGTCGAATGTGTTACAATATCTGCTCCCCATTCAATAGGTCTGCAGTTTACCGGTGTAGGGAAAGTATTGTCTACGATGAGTGGCACTCCATGCTCATGAGCTGCTTTTGCAAATTTCTCAATGTCAAGAACGGTAAGAGCAGGATTAGCAATAGTCTCACCAAAAACAGCCTTCGTATTGTCCTGAAATGCTGCATTCAATTCCTCTTCTGAGCAGTCAGGTGCTACAAAGGTTGTAGTAATTCCCATTTTAGCCATTGTTACTGCCATAAGGTTAAAGGTTCCGCCGTATATTGACGCAGATGAAACGATGTGATCTCCTGCTTCACAAATATTAAACAGCGCAAAAAAATTAGCTGCCTGTCCGGAAGATGTAAGCATTGCTGTAGTTCCTCCCTCCAGTTCAGCAATCTTTGCCGCAACGTGGTCATTTGTGGGATTCTGAAGTCTTGTATAGAAATAACCGGAAGCTTCAAGGTCAAACAGTTTTCCCATGTCACTGCTGGTATCATATTTAAAGGTTGTTGACTGAATAATGGGAATTTGTCTGGGTTCTCCGTTTCCGGGTGTATATCCCCCCTGAACACATTTCGTATTTAATCTGTAATTTTTCATATCATTGCTCCTCTTCATCTATAAAAATATTTTTATTACTCAAATAGTTCCGGTGCTGTTACTGCCTGACAATCCTGTTCCCTATACGGTTATTATAGTTTACGGCCGTTTAAGAACCAAAATACCACAGATAAAATGAACATAACTAAAGTAACCAATACAAGAACCGCTTCTATTATCAATGCAATCTTCCATTTAAGATGCATTTCCTTGATATTCTGCGGTCTGTCTGGCCACGATACCATTAGTATTGCTCCCATTACACCGCTGAGTGTAAGGGTTGTCGCTCCAACAAGAATGAAAATGTCAAGCATTGGATTCACCTCTATATTATTAGCCGACATAACCTGCCTCATCAAGTGTTTTTTATTCATAAGGCAGATATTTATGATTTTATTCTACATTTATGAATATTCAACTACCATTAAAACTCTATTAAAACTTGGTAAAGTATGTTAGTTTCTTTATATATGTTATTGCATGCCCGGAGATTTTTATGAAAAGAAATTTAAAGACCGAATTTAGCACAAGACAGTACATGCTTTCTCGTGATTTCGAAATATATTATTACAATGACAGAGCTATCCCCGATGTAAAAGCGCATACACATGATTATTATGAGTTTTATTTTTTCATTGGCGGTCATATCATCATGTACATTGACGGTAAATCCTTCGTTCCTACTCCCGGAACAATGATAGTTATTCCGCCCGGAGTAGCTCACTTCGCAAGGCTTCTTGACGGCGATATGCCCTATAGGAGATTTGTTTTCTGGGTTACCGGTCAGTTTCTTGATTCTCTTGCCAATATATCAGAAGACTATCTGTTCCTTACCGACAAAACAAAAACTACCGGTAATTTTTTCATTCATAAATTTAATGAAATTGAATTCAATACTATTCAGGGAAAGGTATTTACTCTTATAGACGAAATTCATTCCAGGCGTTTCGGACGTGATGCAAAAATCCTTATCCTTGTAAGTGATTTTATGCTTTCAATCAACAGAATTGTCCATGAAGCAGAAAATCCTTCCATCGGTGAATCGGCACCGGATTCACTCTATCAGAGCATAATCCAGTATATTGAGACGCATATTGACGAGGATTTGTCTTTGGATATACTTTCCGACAGATTTCACGTTAGTAAGTTTCATATTTCACACCTGTTTACGGATACAAATGGTCTCCCTCTGCATAAATACGTAACAAAAAAGCGCCTTAGCATGTGCAAAGACGCCATTTTAAACGGGCAGGATATTCGCGCCACCGCAGAAGCCTACGGTTTTAACGATTATTCAGTTTTCTACCGCGCATTTGTTAAAGAATTTGGCAAGTCACCAAAGATATACCGAAATGAAATTATTCAGGAAAAGAAATAGTATACATTATCGGATTATAAGGCTTGTCACAAAGGCAACTATCCATGCAATCGCGCACTGCCATAATACAACGCAGGCAGCATACTTGATTCCGAGTTCTCTTTTAATAGAAGCAATCGCTGCAACACATGGTGTATACAGGAGTGAAAACACCAGAAGTGATGCAGCTGCAGTGGTACTAAGCGCAGATGAAATATCTCCCGGAAAAAGTATTTCCATTGTTGCTACAACACTCTCTTTAGCAATAAATCCGCTTATAAGTGAAGTCACAACTCTCCAGTCCCCAAGTCCTATAGGTTTGAAAAAGGGGACCAGAATTCCTGCAATAGCTGCCATAATACTGTCTGCAGAATTATCTGTCAGATTAAGATGCATATCAAAACTCTGTAAAAACCACACTACGATCGTTGCAATAAATATAATACTGAATGCTTTTGTCAAAAAGTCCTTTGCCTTTTCCCAAAGAAGCTGCATGACATTCTTTACTCCGGGCATTCTGTAGTTCGGAAGTTCCATAACAAAGGGCACTGCTTCTCCCTTAAAAACAGTATTCTTAAATATAAGTGCAACCAGAATTCCAACTATAATCCCAAGCAGATACAGGCCTGTAATTATAAGCCCCCCACGCCTTGGAAAAAATGCTGCCACAATAAAGGAATAGACAGGTACCTTCGCAGTACAGCTCATAAAAGGAGTAAGCAGAATCGTCATTCTCCTGTCACGTCTTGATGGAAGTGTCCTTGTTGACATAACCGCCGGAACCGTACATCCGAAACCTATCAGCATGGGAACTATGCTTCTTCCGGAAAGACCTATTTTTCTTAAAATCTTATCCATAAAAAATGCGACTCTGGCAATATAACCACTATCTTCCATTATGGACAAAAAGAAGAACAGTATAACAACTATCGGCAGAAAGCTGACAACACTTCCAACACCTTCAAATATTCCCTGTATAACCAATCCTCTGATTGCTTCGTTCACTTCGCCTTTCAGCATCCATCCTTCAACCAGATTCTTAATACTATCTATCCCCGCAGCTAAAAGATCTTGAAAAAACGGACCTATTATATTGAAGGTAAGAACGAAAGTTATCCCCATTATAAGGATGAAGAACGGTATAGCGGTCCATTTCCCTGTAAGAACTGAGTCAATTTTTTCAGACCTTATTCTCTCCTTACTTTCTCCGGGTTTAACCACTGTCTGCTCACATACTCTTTCGATGAAGTCATAGCGCATATCCGCAATTGCGGCGCTTCTATCCATACCACTTTCATTTTCCATCTGAACTATGGTATGCTCAATAGTCTGCAGTTCATTTTCATCAAGTTGCAAGCTTTTAGCTATAAGATTGTCGCCCTCCATAATCTTGGTTGTAGCAAATCTTAATGGTATTTCTCTTTTTTCAGCATGATCCTCAATAATCGATTCAACAGCATGTATCGCTCTGTGAATAGCACCGCCATGATCACTCTTCTGACAAAAATCCTGCTTTTCAGGTCTTTCCTGATATTTTGCTATGTGGACTGCGTGTCTTATAAGCTCCGCAACGCCTTCATTTTTAGCAGCAGATATCGGAACAACCGGAACACCAAGAAGTGCTTCCATCCTGTTTATGTCTATTGAGCCGTTGTTTCCTCTTACTTCATCCATCATGTTAAGAGCAACAACCATGGGAATGTCCATCTCGAGAAGCTGCATCGTAAGATACAGATTTCGCTCAATGTTCATCGCATCAACAATGTTGATTATAGCATTAGGTTTATCGTTTAAAACAAAATTACGCGAAACGATCTCTTCACTACTGTATGGAGACATTGAATAAATTCCGGGAAGATCTGTTACAAGGGTATTGGGATAACCTATTATAGGTCCGTCCTTTCTATCCACTGTAACACCGGGAAAATTACCCACATGCTGATTGGCTCCGGTCAGCTTGTTAAATAAAGTCGTCTTTCCACAGTTCTGATTACCTACAAGCGCAAAGGTCAGTGTGCTCCAATCAGGTATTTCCTTCTCATCGTTTTTGTTGTGGTATTTTCCATCCTCACCAAGACCGGGATGTTCAGAGGTTTCTATCTTTGTAATTCTCTCATGTTTATTTTTTCTGTCATCAATCCTGGATACTTCTATCTTTTCAGCATCGGAAAGCCTTAAAGTCAATTCATATCCATGTATCTGTAATTCAATAGGATCTCCCAGCGGCGCATATTTAATAACAGTCACCTCAGCTCCGGGGATAACTCCCATATCAAGGAAGTGCTGTCTAAGCGCTCCTTCACCGCCAACCTTGGTTATCACTGCGGAATGTCCAAGGGATAATTCCTTTAAATTCATATTTCATGCCTCATTTCATTTATATTAATTCATTTTCATTATACATGATTATTTCTGTTTTGACGCCTGACCTTGTTTATATGTCTTTCAAAATCTCCGCTCTCAATAAGTGCTGCTATAACCAGCTGATCAAGAGTAGGTACAGGGCATTCGTAAAAGCCTGTTTTTTCCTCAAACAGTTCCAGAAGATTTTCCGGAAGAACCATGTATGCTGCTCTCACATTGCTGCCTATGGTTCTGGTAAAGGTATTTACATATATTACTCTCCCCTCGCTATCAAGTGAAAAAATCGTTTCCTCAGGTTTTCTGCTTGGAGTAAACTCAGATTCAAAATCGTCTTCTACAATAAAACCTTCTTTTTTTCTGCTCCACTTTAAATATTCTCTTTTTTTGGAGGCCGATGCGGTAACTCCGCTCGGGAAGCTTCTGTATGGTGTGATATGAAGAACATTCATAGTTCCATTCCAAAGCTCATTACTCTCTATCCCATCCTTTCCAAGATTCAGCATTTCAATATTTGCCCCTCCGGCCTCATATACCTTGGCAATCTTTTGATAGGAAGGGCTCTCGATGCCATACACGATGTCTCTGCCAAAGGTCTGCACGATAAGGCCGTACAGATATTCCGCTCCAGCCCCGATTATTATCTGATCCGGCATTACCTCAAGTCGCCTTGACCTGCTAAGATACCTCGCGATTGCATTCCTTAACTCTACAGTCCCTGCCTTTGGTGATTTGTTCATTATATAAGAATCGTATTCACTAAGAACTCTTCTTACAGTCTTTGCGTAAATTGAATATGAAAACTTTGGCGCACTTTTGGTACTTGCGTTATTTATTTTCTCACTTATCTTCCTCTTGTTTTCGACTGGAAACAGATTTCCATCATCAATTCCGGTATATATTTCTTTATCATCAAAGCTTACAAAGTATCCGCTTTTTTCCTTAGGTGTTATAAATCCTTCCTCGGAAAGAAGCTCATAGGCATGTTCTATGGTAATAACACTTACGCCTGTTGCTTCAGCCATTACCCTTTTTGAAGGTAGCTTTGTGCCTGTTTTATATCTTCCGTTTATAATATCTTCTTTTACCTGTTCATATACCTTCAGATATCTCTTATTGTTGTCCATGCCTTCCTCATTTCTGGTTATATAAAAAAATCTAAATCTGATATTTTTAATACTACCAGTTTGATGATATATTATGGGCAGTTAATTAGTCAACGGAAAACAATATAAAAATTAACACGGAGGAGATTATGAGAAACGATCACGTTACAAAAATTACTTACGCAGGACTCATGGCAGCTCTTTGCTATGTCGGTTATGCTGTATTCCCCGCTATCAATGCTTCAGGAACCAAGGTTCATCTGGGCAATGCATTTGTAGTACTCGGCGCATTATTATTGGGAGGTCTTTACGGCGGACTTGCCGGAGCGATAGGCTTATCTCTTGCAGATATCATCTCCGGCTACGCAGCCTCCGCACCGAGAACCTTTATCTGCAAGCTTGTAATAGGTCTTGTTGTCGGACTTGTTGCCCACAAATTCGCAAAATTATCCGATGATCACAAAAAGACCTATGTTATGAAATGGTCTGCTTTGGCGGCTATCATCGGCCTTGCATTTAACTGTGTATTTGAGCCTGCTCTTAAATATGTATGGTATACACTCCTTACTCCCAATGCAGAAAAAGCAGCTTCAGCAATAAGCGCTCTCGTTGCAGTAACAACTTATGCAACAATAATTAATGCAGTTATTAATTCTCTGCTTGCTGTTATTCTTTACAATGCACTTCGCCCGGCACTTTTTAAGGCAAATCTTTTTCCCGGAATAACAAGGCATGAGTTCAAACAGGCATCATGAAAATACATGGCTTACAAAAAATGACATTATTGGACTTTCCGTCAAAAGTTGCAGCAACCGTCTTTTTAGGCGGTTGCGATTTTAAATGTCCGTTTTGTCATAATTATGAAATCGTAACAGGGAAGCTCGCTCCCGTAATGGATGATAACGAGTTATTTAGTTTTCTCGAAAAAAGGAAAGGGCTCTTGGACGGTGTAGTCGTTACCGGAGGTGAACCATGCTTAAATCCGGGACTTCACGATTTATTACAATCTATAAAAAACATGGGATTTCTTGTTAAGCTAGATAGCAACGGTTTCCATCCTGAAGTACTGCAAAAGCTTCTTTCAGAAAAGCTATTGGATTACATTGCAATGGATATTAAAAATTCCAGAGAAAAATATGCACTTACCTGCGGGTTGCCATCTCTTGATATTTCTGTTATTTCAAAAAGCATCGATATCATAATGAACTCCGGTGTAGATTATGAATTCAGAACTACGGTAGTCCATGAATTACACACTGATTCCGATTTTGATGATATAGGCAGTTGGATTTTGGGGGCAAAAGCTTACTACCTGCAGCAGTTTACCCCAAGAGATACTGTGCCTGATAAACATCTCACTGCACCTGCCACAGATGATCTTATCCGTTATAAAGATATTGTAAGAAAGTATGTACCCAATACAGATTTGCGTGGTGTAGATGCGTATGCATAGTAAGTACAGCTACTCGCAAAGTGCTCTGCTCAAAATAAAATAAGCATTCCCTTATTTACACCGTCCCCAATTTTAATTTTTTTAGGGACGGTATCTTAAGTAAGGGAATGCTTTTTTTAAACTTTAATCTCATCCTCTTCAGGAAGATGTACCTTTGAAATCACTACTATAGTGTCACCTTTTTGAAGCTTTACTCCGCCTTTGGGAATTATGGTTCTTGGGCCTCTCTTTATAGACAACAAAATTGTCTGTCTTGGGAAATCCAGATTCCTTATAAACTGATTGTTCCATGGATGTGTCGGACCAAGTGTAACCTCCTTTAAAGACATAGGCGTATCATTTTTAAGAGACTGAGCACCTATGATAACCTTATCGCCTTGTTCAAGGACAATATTTCCATTTGGAATGATAACATGTCCCTGTCTTTGTATCATTGCAATAAGGGCACCATGAGGAATATCTATATCTCTTATCTTTTTTCCGACCCATTTATCTTTTAAATTCAGCTGCACTTTTATAAAGTGCATATCTATTGTTTTAGAATAATCTCCCATGTGTTTAAGCTTAGTATATTGTTCCACAAACCCTGCGGAAATAATACCTGTAGGAATAGCTACCATCAGCACACCGAGAAATGCAAGAAATATTCCGAATACTTTTCCTAAAAAGGTCACAGGATAAATATCACCATATCCGACGGTAAGAAGCGTAGAAGCAGCCCACCAGATTCCCGAGAATGCATTTTCAAAAATCTCCGGCTGAGCCTCATGTTCAAGTGAATACATGCAAAGACTTGAAGCAAGCATCATTACGGCGATAATAAACAATGAGGACAAAAGCTGTTGGGCTTTGCTTTTTATAATCTCATTGATAACGTTTAGCGAATCATAGTAGGCATTAATTCTAAAAAGCCTTAGCACCCTGGCGACCCTGAACATTCTAAACGCTGCTGCTCCGGCCGGAAAGAAAAAAGGAAGATAGTATGGCAGAAAGCTTAGAAGATCTATTATTCCTATAAGTGAAAAGAAATAAGAAATGATCGCCCTTAATTCAGATTTATCTGGATAAATGCATTTTGCGCATACAAGCCTTAAAATATAATCGATAGCAAAAAACAATACTGTCCAGTACTCAATACGACTTAGCAGTTTTCCGTACGCTGCATCAATATTCGAAAACGTAGACATAAAGGCAGCTGTCAGATTTAAAAGAAGTGCTACTATTCCGACAATATCATATGCAACGCTTGGAAAATCCCCCATATATCCAACGGATATTATTCTGAAGAGTTTATTTCTATACTCTTCGAACTCATTACTTTTTTCCACAATATTATCCCCTATGTAATATTTTATTTATCTCCCGCATCAAACAGTATCGCTTCTGATGGACTTAGCGGTTTACTGAAGTAGAAGCCCTGGATTATGTCAGCCTTAAATAGTTTAAGCCTCTCATACTGCCATTTTTCCTCGACACCCTCAACTATAACACGCTTATCAATGTCGTGGACAAGCTGAATTACATCTTTAATAAAAGAGTCCTTTCCATCCACAAGATAACTGTCTACCAATGATTTATCAAGTTTCACATAATCAACCGGAATATAAGTCAGGTATCCAAGTGAAGAATAGCCTGTTCCGAAATCATCCATTAAAAGTTTGATTCCAAGCTCTTTTAGCTGGTCAAACAGACGCTCTGCCTGCTCTGTTCTTTCAAGAAACAGTCCTTCAGTTATTTCTATTTCGATAAATTCTCCTGAAATATTATAACGTGAAAGAAGGTCTTTTATAAAGTCCGCATAGCTCGTATCACCTATCTGATTACTTGAAAAATTAATAGAAACAGGATGTAATTCATAACCTTCCTTGCGCCATGTTGCAAGCTGTTTTATTACAAGCTCCGTTGTAAGCCTTCCAAGTCTTCCGATCCATCCGCTTGTTTCGAGTATAGGTATAAACACATTAGGATATAAGCCCTCTGCTTTCATTCGAACAAGAGCTTCAAAGCCTGAAACTTTCTTTGTTGCCGCATCAACCTGAGGCTGATAAACCATGTAAAAGCCGTTATTATCAAAGGCATCAAGGATCTTTGCCTTGATCTTGTTTTCTTCACGTACTTTCTTTTTAAGTTCATCAGCGTATTTGAACGCTTTATTACGTCCCCGCTGCTTTGCTTCATACATTGCTATTTCAGCATTCATAATATGCTGATCCGGTAAGGTTACGCCATCTGAAACAGAAATTCCTATACTACAAGATAAGATAATAGTCTCATCCCCAACAGGTATAGGAGTCCTGAAAATGTCCATGATTTCATCTATTGTCTCAGAATTTTCATCAATCTGTTCCTTCGGGACCATTAATAAAAATTCATCACCGCCGTATCTGGCAATCATCCATTCACGCTCTTTTGCTATGCTCTCAAGATTACCGGACAGATATTTAAGTATCTCATCGGCAAGCTGGTGCCCATAAGTTTCGTTTACATCTTTAAAATTATCTATATCAATCATAAGAATAGAATAGATATTTTTTATAGTCAGATTATTTCGCAAATATTCAACAGCACTTCTTCTGTTAAGAATATCAAGAAATTCATCATGTTCAGCCTGATATTTTAGACGGTCCTTAGATTTTTCAAGATCATCCCGTGATTTTTTCAGTTCGTTGTTAGTTTCATTACCTATTAAAACAGTGACATATACTCCCATCAAAAGGAATACCATGGAAAGAAATATCAGTCCCATGGTAGGGAATATTTTTCCGTACATATCAAAGAATGTCAGCGGATGATTAAAGACTACAACATCCTCAGGAAGCAGTGTTTCATCTATTCCAAACTCTTTAATCTCCGAATAATCAAATTCAGCATAATGCGGAGTCTCTACAACAAGACGCTCTCCGCTTACAGGATTATCCGTAAGAATATTTGTCATTACAGTAGCTGCAGATTTGCATTGAAATACAAAGTCCATTCCTATACTTCCAAGTACCCCGTCAGAATACCCGCTCGAAAAGTTTCTCATAATCGGAACCTTTGTATTATTTGTTATGATATTTGTCATTTCATTTGTTGAATGAACAATTTTGGAGGAATCAGTAAAGCAAGTCATGTAAATCAGAACTGAATCCTTGGGGATAGACTGTAATATTTCTGGCAGATCCTCAAAAGGAACTGTAGCTACATTTATTTCATTGAACTCGTAACCCTGATACTTCTTTTTCATTCTGTTGTAAAGCACCATATCTGCGAGTCCTGCAGGCGAACTGTCATGTATTCCGTAATATTTTTTTCTGTCCGGCATTAGCTGTATAGAAAGGTCAATTGTATCTATAAGATAATCATTTTCAAAAAAGCCATACATTCCATACCGTTCAACAGCCATCTGTGCCAATGTCATATTATTAACACCAAAGAAAACCAGAGGTATATCGTCAAATAATTCCTCCTTGTATTTCATGGCAAATTTTACTGCTTCATCATCTCCGAGCATTACACCGTCATAATCATTTTTTATATCAACCCGATTAATAAAATAATCATGAAAAGTCTCTGTGTCCTTAGCAGAACCGTGTTTCTTTGCATCCATAAACATAACGTCAAATTCAATGCCGTTAGGATCAAAGCTTTCTCTAAGTCCTTCTATCTGAGGATCAAAAGTATAATATTGGGAATTATAAGAAGACAACAAAAGAACTCGATGCTGTACCTCGCCCTTGTAAGCAGGTTCATCCATCGAGGTTTCTTCATCCGTCGTCACAAACTGCCTTAAAAATATAACAGCTATAATAAGGCAAAGGACGCTTATCATAATTAATACAACTCGTATTTTTTCAAGCGTAGACTGTTTTGCCATAAAAGAAACACCGACCTCATTATGATATAAATAATTCTACCACTATAAGTATCGGTTCATTATAAATTAAAGAGAATGTATATTTATTTATATTAAATATTGCGTAAATTTTTTATAAATAGTGTAGTGTCTTTCCTTACGCCCAGCCCCAAGACATCCATTCGGAAATGCATGTTTTCATCTTCGGTGTGATTTCTAAGACTCAAAAATGAAGGGAGCTCTCCACTCAGCGTTGTTCGTAGCAGTCGAGCTCACTTCATTTCTTCATCTTGAAAATCATCATCCGTGTCCGAGAACTGCACATTTCCAATCGGATACCTTGGGGCTGGACTGCCTATGAAAAAGAATCCAGAATACATAGAAAAAAACATAATTATGAGCATGAAGAAGGTGCTCCGCCAAGATGAAAGTCCGGCCACCAAAAATAGTTCAGTGGCCGGACATCAATTAAACTTAAAAGTATTTATCCTTCAATCATTATCATCTTCTTTTCAGGAACTTTAGGCTGTTCTTTCTTAGGAACGCAAAGACTAAGTACTCCATGTCTGAAGCTTGCCTTAATATCCTCTTCTGTAAGGTTCTCACCAATATAAAAGCTTCTCTGCATTGATCCGCTATAACGCTCCTGTCTGATAAGTTTGCCCTTATGATCCGTCTCATCCTTATCAAGTCCCTTAGCAGCACTTACTGTGAGATATCCATTATCAAGTTCAAGCTTAATCTCTTCCTTCTTAAATCCCGGAAGATCAATATCAACTTCATAGTGATCATCGTTCTCGTGAACATCAGTCTTCATCAATCTGTCGGCATGTCTTCCGTAAAGCTTCCTCTCGGTGTTATCAAAATCTCCAAACATCGGGAAATCAAACCAGTTATCAAACAATTTCTCATCAAAAATACTAGGCATCAACATAATAGTTACCTCCTTATATATAAATGATATTTATAAACTTTGAGCATTAGGGACAGAAGCCTTATAAATTATTGCTTCCTGTTTCTGTTCCCTTGTTCTATAACTGTTATAACACTTGTTAGCACTCTTGTCAAGTGAGTGCTAATATTTTTTATAAGTAATCCGCATGCAAGTAAACATGCGGATTTTAAGAATTTCTTCATTTTTTTCGGCTGAATTTGTGGCATGTTTTCTATGAAAAAACTGTTCTCAGGTTATTTTCTTTAGGCTTTTCTGCTGCAAAGTTCGTAGGATAAATTTGTGAAAGAGATTATAAAGAATAAATAAGTGCTAATATTCTATTTCTGACGAAATATTAAGAAAGAAAACACAAAATGATAACAAAATTACGTTATTATCTCTTTTATGGTATTTCAAATTTTAAAAGGAAGGTAGGCGTATGAAGATACTCGAATCAAAAATTGCTGAATATGTTGGGAATTATGCAAGAAGACACGGATATCCGCCAACTGTTGAAGAACTTATCAGGGTGTTTGGCATATCCACAATTATATGTATGATGTTTTATATACTTAATTTGTACAGAATCGGAATGATCAGAAATTCTCTCTTCTTCGGGACAGGAAATCTACAGCTCATTCCTATGAAGGTAAAATAATCAAATAGCTAAAACGTGTGCCATAAGGCGCACAATAAAAAAAGTCGGAACCTTGCTAATTTCGGTTCCGACTTTTTTTATTTGAACAAAGTACTTAGCACGAAATCATAATTTTTTTAGTCTGTCTGTGCATGGCTTTCAAGCTTCTCAACGAATCTCTGTCCCATCTCACTAAGCTGTGCCCCTTTTCTGATAATGTACCCGAAAGTAAGATTTTCTTCCTCTTTTAATTTTATATGAGTAAGATCGGAAGAATTAAGGCTGTCACCAAGCATTGCAGCTCCTACAGCGTAGCCGTTAAGTCCCAGCATGAGTTCTATTGATGTAGCTCTCTCATTGGTACTTATTATTTTTTTGTAATCGTAAGTAGCAAGTGCTTCTTCCCTATAGTAGAAAGAAGTGTTATCCCCCTGATCAAATACCATACAGGGATAATCCTGAAGTTCCTCAAGAGACAATTCCTCTTTATCTGCAAGAGGATGGTCCTTTCTTAAGTAAACATAGGTATTCCTCGTAAACAAAGTGTGAAATTCAAGTGATGCATCTGCAAATATTTTTTTGAATGTATTCTTATTAAAATCACTGAGAGCGATCACTCCTATCTCACTCTTCATGTTTTTTACATCTTCAATGACTTCGCCTGTCTGAGTTTCCTTTATTGAAAACTGATATTCATCAAGGTCGTATTCTTTGACGGTATCGATAAATGCATTTACGGCAATAGTGTAATGCTGCATCGAAACCGAAAAAGTCGGCTTGTCATTTTTTGTGTTGAGATACTTGTCTTCAACTTTCTCGAACTGTTCCACCGCGTTTCTTGCATAAGCTATAAATGAGGCACCTGCGGATGTCGTAACAACTCCATTGTGGACTCTTTCAAAAATCTGAATACCAAGCTCCTTTTCAAGATCCCTGATCGCACTGGAAAGTCCCGGTTGAGATACATATAATCTGTCAGCAGCTTTTCTCATAGAGCACTCTTCATCGATTGCAATTACATATTTAAGCTGTAATATAGTCATTTTTTAACTCTCTCCTCACCTATTTAATGCTTGTTTTTATCTGACTCATACCGGTCTGTTGCCTAGTACTGCTGTCATAATACAGCATATACTATAGCATAGATTATTCCTTTAATTGAATTTTTTTCATAGATACTAAAAAACAATTAAAAGATAAAAAAGGCTGCCAACACTTTGTGCAGCAGCCCTCTTTAGACTAAATAGATTTTTTAATTTAATGTATATCCGATAGTACTACCGATTGAGCCATCACCGAGTACACCAAACTCAATGCTCTGTCCATTGCTAAGATGTGCATTCCAGTCTACAGGTGTTATTACAAAATAATCACCGTCTTCTGTTACGCTTACATTCCAACTTGAACCGATTGTTATATCACTCTTCTTAAGCTTCAGTGTCCAGGTGTTAACATCACTTCCGGAATTATTGGAAATTTTAAAGCTAACCTGGTAGCCGCTACCCCAATTATTGATTGAATACTCAAGGTCAAGAGCGCCTGATAAAGGATTTTCGGGCTCTACAGGTGTGGGCTCCGGTTGAGGCTGAGGTTCCGGTACAGGCAAAGGCTCCGGTTGAGGCTGAGGGTCTTCCTGCCAAGGATCAGTAGCAGGTTCTTCATTTACAGGCTGTTCCTGGCTGCCACTGTTCTGCTCCTCATTTATCTGCTCAAACTGCCACTGCTGATTAGGATTGCCATAGTAAGTCCACTGACACACATTAGTACCGTCGCTTGTCTTATGCTCATAAACATCAATGTTCTTTGTTCCGTTTGAAGCTTTTGTAGCGATTGTATATATACCATCGTTATCTGTCTTCTTTACTACAAACTTCTGGGCATCTCCGCCATAACCCTGATAAATTCCGATGTTTGCGCCATCTTCATTTTCACCGTTTGCTACATCAAGCATTACGTTACCGAGTTTGCTTGTAAGTGTAATAAATCCATCATCTGTATTTGTAACATACCATTTCTGTCCATCAACGCCTGTTCCTGTGCTGATGCATACATTTACCCATCCATCAGCACTGTTTCCTTCAACAGTAAGATATTTCTGAGAAAGTGTATTCTTAAGATAATACCAGCCATCATTAATACGTGCTGCATCATGATTGTCACCTGTATTTGCAGGTTCATCAGCCGGCTGAGGATTTTCCTGCTGAGGATCATCAGAAGGCTTGGGTGTAGGAAGCGGCTCAGGTGTATAGCCTGTTGAAGGTACACCGAACGCTTCAGTATAAGCCTGGATTACCTTATCATATGCCGGTTTCTTTGATGTAGGTGTGCTGAAAAGAAGCGGCTTTGCATTATTGATCCAGGTAACCTGATCTGAAAGTCCCCACCATGTAATTCCTGTAATCTTACTTCCATTCTTCTTAAGTGCATTTATGTTCTTGTAAAGAGTATATACGTAGTTAGACAGATCATTATCACCCTTGTTTGTAATATCCATCTCTGTGATCTGCACTTCAAATCCGGCATTTAGGAAGGATTTGAGAGCCTGAGTATAGTAATCCGGAGAAGGATAGTTAGTTCCGAGGTGAGATTGCATACCAACACCTGAGCATATTTTCTGATCTGAGTTGATGTAATTTACAAGTTTGATTACATCATTAACTTCCATATATGTGTTGTAATCGTTGTAGAAAAGGCTTACCTTACCTGCAAGACCAAAATAATCAAGTGTCTGATAAGCATAAGTAAATGCTTTCTTTACATATGATGCATTTGTCTTGTTATTGCCGTAAACTGCTTCCCAACCGGAATTGCTTGCATGAAGGATTTCATTTGCAATGTCCCATGCATATACAACACTGCCGTAATCACTTAAGTAAACATGATTCATAACAGTCTTTACATACATTTCAAGACGGGCATCCATTGTGGACTGATTTACAAATCCACCGTTTCCTGCATAATTGTTTCTAAAGAACCAACTTGGTGTCTGTGAATGCCATACAAGGGTATGGGCTCTCATTCTAAGTCCATTCTCATAGCATATCTTCATAACTTCATCAACTGTATTGAAATTAATCTGAGGAACATATGCTTCCTTGTAATTATCCGGAATATAGTATCCGCGATTCTTTGCATCCGCAACGGAAATAAGTTTTGCTGAACCGCCAAGAAGTGCATCCGGCTTCATCTCATTTTCAAGCGTAATACTGTTATAGTTCTTCTTCAGCAGTGCCAGTGTATTGACATCGCGAAGCTGATAAAGATTGATGCAGGTTCCTGAGTAGCCGAAGGTATGTCCGTAGGTATTTAAGAGTGTAAGGTCTGAAGGATTAAGTGCCTGTCCCTGGCCTTGATTTCCACCCTGGTTACCACCCTGATCAGCAGACTGATTACCACCCTGAGACTGACCTTGGCCGCTGTCCCATGTAAGGTAATCGATATATGCATCCCAAGTTCCATCATCAGATGTAACCGTAAGCTCTACAGTAGTTGCTCCTGTAGCATGGCTGACATTCTCTATAGTATATTCTGCGGGATATTCATCTCCGAAATAAAAGGTTCCCTTTGACTCTCCGCCGATCTTAAGGTCGACTTTAGCCATGTTCTTACTATCTGATGCTCCACGAAGTGTAAAATTATGAGTGCCATATGCAAAGTACTGGTCAAAGCTAACCGTATCTTTATTTGCATAAAGGACAGCACCGTTAAAAGGACTTGTAATAGTGCCTGTATACTGACCACTCTTGGTCATGTTCTCGCACTCAACCTTATTATTATTTACCTGGCTGTCATTTCCGCCCTGAGTCTGACCCTGGTTATCATTCTGACCCTGATTACCGCCTGCTGTCTCACCCTGAGCAGTTGCTTTCCAATAATCAAACTCAAAGCTTCCGTTGAATACAAAGCAAATGTTTTTAACTCCGGTAACATTCTTCATAGAGCCTGTAAACTCTGTATTCTTGTTATTTGTATTAGAAAGATTTATGGTACCGAGAAGGTTACCGCTTGGACTTCCCTCTCTTACCTGAATCGTTCCTGTGCCTCTGCTGTTTACGCTAACCGTAATTGAACTAAGTCCTTTTGAGAAATTAACTCCCTTAACTTTTGTGTAATCACCGTTAGAAATACTGTCAACCCATGCAGTACCATCACCGTTTCCTGATACACCTATTCCGCACTGAGTAAACATTGTCTCAGCCTGAACAGCTGAATAGGGATCAACATATGAAGTCTGCGATACACCGGTCATTGAAGGTGTAAGGGAACTGATCTTACCATTTGATACACTTAACTTATCAATCTGAGTTGTTCTGTAACCAAGGCTCTTACCTATTACTTTTGACTCAACAGATCTTGTGTGATAAGCAAGGTAATACTGTCCGCCAAATTCAAAAATCTGGTGATGGTTGTTACCTGTAGAACCATTGAAGAACACACCGGGATTTTTCATAACCTCGCCCTGATATGTAAAAGGTCCCATCGGGCTGTTACTTGTCATGTATTCAATGGCTGCATTGTTTAATCCACCGCTGCAATTCCAGTTTGAGCAATAGGAGTAGTAATACTTGTTGCCAATCTTATTGATTCCGGAATCCTCAAACAGATACGGTGCATCAATGGTTGCTGCAGACCCGGAAACGCTTATCATATCACTGCCAAGTTTTATAACTCTTGCTGTCTTGGGATGTGCATACTGATTATTCGGTATTCCGCCACCAAAATAAAGATATCCTGTCCCGTCTGAATCAACGAGTACAGCAGGATCAAACATCCATGTAACTCCGCTGCATCCGGGTGTCGCACCTGTTATAAGTGCTTTTCCAATAGGATCCTTCCAGGGTCCTGTGGGTGAATCAGCTGTCAAAACACCGATTCCGCTTCCATTATTTGCAAAATAAAGGAAGAATTTATCCTTACCGTTAATCTTCTTGCTTGTGATGCAAGGTGCCCATGAATTTCTTGCCCACTTTGCTGCTCCGCTGCTTCCGGCAATCTTAAAGCTGCCATGATCTGTCCAGTTCACGAGATCTTTAGAAGAATAACAATTTAATGTGTCGATTTTGCCATAAGTATTTTCGTTATTACCTGCAAGTTCCTGAGAATCATTTGTAGCATAGATATAAACTGTATCATCATATACCATAACTCCCGGATCTGCGCCGTAGTTCTGAGAAACTACCGGGTTATTCTCGTTATCCCCTTTAACATAGCTTCCTCCTACTACGCTTGCAGCTAACGTGTCTGTTCCGTTTCCTATGATTAGCCCCCCAACCATCATAAGAGACAATAAAAACGTTAAACGCTTTTTCATTGCTACCCCTTTCTTCTTCCATATCGGCTTTTGTACGTTTGCATGTAAGGTATTGCGCTTTACCTCCCATATAACTTGCTCGAGCAAATCAATTCTAGCAATAATTGTTTTAGCGCACTTACCAGTTATTGCACGTATTTACTCATATATTGCTTTTTTGAACGAAATTTTTGTGCACTTTTAAACATTTTCATCCTGTCTTCTCACTCTTATATGTGCACATTTTTGTATTTGTACATTTTTCCGATGATTATAATACAGATTTCGAATATATATGCTATACTTTCCTTGATGGAAATAAAGCATCATCAACAAAAATCAGGAAACATGAGGTATTAAATTGCAATGAATGATCACGAAAAAAAAATTACTGTACCGGATGAAAAAATAAAAGAACTTATAGACAGTGCCATCGTTATGTGTGATAAGATGGCAAATATTGAATTAAATGCTCATGACAGAGCTTCTCTTTCAAAGCTGGATAATGTTATTGAACAGATAAAAGGATTGAAGAAAAAAAATATTGTGACTGAGGAAGTCGCCCGTAATATTGCAGTTCCTTTCGGAGTTCTTGCCGGTGAAATAATGCTAAATGACAGACTTCGCAGTGAAGGCTTTTCCTTTATATCAGCTATAAATGCAACCGTCTCTGATGCGGGAGCACCTATTGTAATTGCTGATAAGTCAAGAATCAATACAATCGATACTATTTCAATGATTTATAAAGTACTTACAGATGATGGTGATTCCAAATCCACATTGAATCAGTTTTATGAAGCTTTTACACTCATGTTGAAAATAATGTAAAGAAAAAAAGCGCTCAGCTAATGAGCGCTTTTAAAATTATTCAAAAAGACTTATTGTATACTTTGCGTCAAAGGTATCATCTGCTGACAGGAGCTGTCCATGCTCTCTTTCCGAAAGTTCACCATTAAATCCTTCTGCGTCAGCTCTTCCATACCAGGGTTCAAGGCAAATAAAAGGTGCATTCTTCCCGGTAGGTGACCATATACCTATAAGCGGAGCCTCGAAGTCAACCCTTACAAATATATTCCCTGCAGCATCCATAATACCGGCGCTTGTAATCTGCTTGTCTTCGAGTATTATTGCACCACCATCAAAGGTATGCTCATCAACAATTATTTTACCATCTTCAGGAGTGAATTCATAAGTCTCATTAGCTGCAAGCGGATCATGGAACTTTCTGATAATCAGTGATTTCCCGGAATAAGAAATATCTTTTTTACCGGCTTCCTGTCCAACCTCGCTATCTCCGAGAATAACCTTGTTTCCTTCAAGCGTTCCCTTTTCGTCAAGCTCACAATTAAATGCAGGATGAGCTCCTATTGAAAAAGGCATTGTAGCGCTGCCTGTATTCTTAACCAGCCATGCTACAGATATTGTATTATCCTTCAGCTCGTAAGAAATCTGAAGTTCAAAATCAAAGGGATATTTTTTCAAAGTGTTTTCATCGGACTTTAACACAAAAACAGCTTTATCGTCAGTGTTTTCAGTACATTCAAATTCACAGTCCCTGGCAAAGCCATGCTGTCCCATATCATAGGTTTTACCATCATGACGGTATTTTCCTTCCGCAACTGCACCAACGAACGGAAACAAAACAGGTGATGTACGACCCCAGAATTTTGCATCACCGCACCACATATATTCCCTGTCACCAATTTTCGCACTCTTAAGCTCCGCTCCATGTGTATCAATCTCAGCAGAAATAGTCTTATTATTTAACTTTATGCGCATAGAATCATCTCCTTTTTAATTATCTGTATACTGGCTTCGCATTTTTTAATTCTTCATAAATAATCTTATAGTTATCATAGCGAACCTTTGATATCTCGCCTTCTTTAACCGCTGTCTTTACTCCACAGTCAGGCTCAGCTATATGACTGCAGCCACCGAATCTGCAATACGGTTCATACTGCTCAAATTCAGGATAATAATACGGGAGTTCTTCCGGAGTTATATCCTTTAATGCAAGCGATGTGAAACCGGGTGTATCGAAAATGTATGTAGAATTCTCTTCATCTGATAGTGCCGGAATAAAAAACATTTCGGAATGTCTGGTAGTATTACGTCCGCGAGATATTTTTTTACTAAGCTCACCGGTTTCCATATCAGCTTCAGGATGTAGCTTATTTAACAATGATGATTTTCCAACACCACTTGGTCCTGCAACCACTGATGTTTTCCCTTTTAGCTTTTCGCAAAGCCTGTCTATACCGGCTCCTTCATGTACACTTATAAAAATAACCTCATAACCGCATTTTTCATAAGCATCCATAAGCTCCTTCTGTTCCTGTTCGGATGCCAAATCCTGCTTGTTAAAACAGATGATTACAGGTAATTTATTCCTTCTCATCTGTATAAGAAATTTATCCAGAACATTATAATTCGGATCAGGTTTAACAATCGCAAACAGAACAACCGCCTGGTCGACATTAGCGACCGGCGGTCTTATAAGTTCGTTCCGCCGGGGCAATATTTTTGAAATATTGCCGGTTCCGGCTTCCTCATCAATTATTTCAATATCAACATAATCACCAACAAGTGGCTTTATATTGTCCTTTCGAAAAATGCCTTTGGCTTTGCATTCGTAAACTTTGGTACTTCCTGTATTAACATAATAAAAGCCGGCAATTCCTTTAACAATCCTTCCCTTCATAGGTGCTCCCAGGTTGTGCAATTATATTTTTATAGTTAACTCTGTGTAAATGTAACTGCTCTTGTTACCGTATACTCTTCAGTATGTCCCTCGATTACATTACCATACTCATCTGTTGTAGCAGGGCTGGTCGCGGTATAAGTAAAAGTTATCACACCTGTTGCAGAAGTAAGTCCGGTACGAATAACTCCTGTAATAGGAAATGAAGCAGTTGTTGTATCCAAAAGTGATGTCCCATCAGCTGTAACAAAAGACACATGAACAGATACTCCATTAGTATAGTTCTGCCCTTCTGTGGGAGCTGCTATATCTCCTGAAAAGCTATAGGAAACGCTTGTAGGACCAATAGACTTCTCCATGTCTATTGAAGTGCCGGGTTCTACTTTCGTTCCAACCGGCTGGCTCTGAGCTGTAACAATATCCACACCATAGGTATCATTATTTACATCAACAACTCTGCCCTGAGCAAGGCCTGCTTCAGAAAGTGTTGCTACCGCTTCATCTATTGAAAGACCTACCAGATTAGGTACAGATACCTTCGTATCCTGTTCCTGCGTCGAAGCGATGGTTGAAGCATCAGCAGCAACATCAGCAGTTGAAGCCTGTGCTGAAGACTCTGCTCCTTTTCCTGTGCTTACGGTAATCTTAACAGTTGATCCGCTCTCAGCATATTGTCCGCCCTCAGGCTCCTGAGAAACAACTGTGTTCTTTGCAAGAGAGCTGTCGTCATCTTCTATTTTTTCAAATTTGAAGTTCTTATCCTTCAATGCTGTAACAGCCTCAACATATGAAAGACCTGTAACATCAGGAATCTGTATTCCGTTAACAACAACCGCTTCGCCGGTTATACTCTCTGTCTGAAACTCCTCTTCTGTAGTATCTCCAAGAATTCCAATACTCCTACCTACGAGAATAATAACTATTATTCCGACAAGAACCGCACCAACCACTGCCAGAGCGATTGTAAGTCGCTCGATTCTGGCACTGTCAACATATCCTCTTCTGTCATATGCATCCTCGTCGTCTTCATAATCATCACTGCGATGTCTGCCATAATCCTGATTATGTCTCTTATGATTCTCATACTCACGCATAACATCAGAGTTAAGTCTCATCTGCTCTGTGTCGGTCAGACTTCCAATGCTCTTTGCTTCAGCTTCGGAAGCAACTCTTGTTGCACTCTCTTCATCAGGATCAACAAGATTTACAAAATCCTCGTCCGGAGTAATAAGTGATCTTTTCAAATCGGTAATAAGCTCTGCCGCGCTCTGATATCTTCTGTCAGGGCTCTTCTGACAGCACTTCATTACTATCTTTTCAACACTGATAGGTATCTCATCACTAAATTCAGCAGGCGAAGGCAATTCTTCCTGAATATGCTTAATAGCTATTGCAACGGTTGTATCACCGTTAAACGGAAGTCGCCCTGTAAGCATCTCAAAAAGAGTAATACCAAGGGAATATACATCACTCTTGGCATCGGAATAACCACCTCTTGCCTGTTCAGGTGATGTATAGTGAACAGATCCCATAACGTTGGAAGTAATAGTGTTACTGGTTGCAGCTTTAGCAATACCAAAATCCGTAACCTTAACTTTTCCTTCCTTCGAAATAATTATATTCTGAGGCTTGATATCACGGTGAATAATGTGATTATTATGGGCAGCCTCAAGTCCCATTGCAACCTGAATCGCAATACTGACTGCCTCCTTCACCGAAAGCCTTGATTTCTTCTCTATATATCTCTTAAGGGTAATACCATCAACAAGCTCCATTACAATATAATGGATGCCGTTCTCATCTCCAACATCATACACGTTAACAATGTTAGGATGCATCAGTCCGGCAGCAGCCTGGGCCTCAACTCGGAATTTCGAAACAAAATTGTCATTTTCTGAAAATTCCTGTTTTAAAACCTTTACGGCAACAGGCCTGTTCAATTTATGATCTTTTGCCCTGTAAACATCAGACATACCGCCGGTCCCTATTTTTTCAAGGATCTCATAACGGTCTCCGATCATCATTCCTATCTTAATCATTCAGCTCCTCCGTCAGCAAAAGGCTCAATCAGGATAACAGCGATATTGTCCTTACCGCCATGCTGGTTTGCCATATCCACTAACTTCTGTGCCTTCTCTATAATATCGCGTTGTCCACTGACGATCATGCGAATCTCCTGATCCTCAAGCATATTGGTAAGCCCGTCGGAACACATGAGCACGATATCCCCCTTTTCGAGCTCAACATTAAAGAAATCCACATCTACAGTATCATCAGCTCCAATTGCGCGAGTAATGATATTTTTCTCTTTATGAGTACGAGCCTCTTCAGGATCAAGACCACCTGCTCGCACCATCTCCTGTACCAATGAATGGTCACGGGTTATCTGTCTGATATCATCACCTATGACATACAGTCTGCTGTCCCCCACATTAGCAACCTGTAAATAACGCCCCATAACGGTTGCTGCAACGACTGTTGTTCCCATGCCATAAAGATGCTCATCTTCAGCAGCTTTCGCTCTCAGTTTCTGATTAGCTATCTTAATTGCATTTTCGAGAATGCGTACCGGATTCTGTTCAAAAGATCTCTCAATCTCTTCAACCATTGTATTAACTGTAAACTTTGATGCATAATCTCCGGCATTGTGACCGCCCATTCCATCAGCTACGATAAATACATTTGACAGATTACCGATCCGTCTCTCGGAGGAAAATACATAATCCTGATTCAGTTTTCGTTTCTGACCTATGTCAGTTATGGAAAAAGTCTTAAGCAAGGATGCCTCCGATCAATTAGTAATTTTTCAGCAAAAAGTTTTTCTGAATTTCGTTCAAAAAAGAACCTATGCCAATTAACAAATATACCACAAAAAGGGCATTTTGACAATGTGTATGGCGAGATATCAAAGCCCTCATCAATCTGCAGCGCAAACGGATGAGGGCTCTATTTTTTTTGATGCTTTATTATTTCTGATATTTAAGGTAATTCCTTGGTCTTATCAATATATGCAGCCCCTAGCGATCAAATCCCCTTAAACCAGAAGGTAAACTTTAGATTCTTTTCAGCAGGTAATCTGAACTCCGCAAGAGGTCTTGCTCCCCAGCTGTCATCCCCCGCAATGCCCATCTGCTGCATTGCTGCACGAACAACAGTGTAATGAACCTGTGGAAGTTCATATGCATGCATCGCATTTTCAACTTCATGAGGTGTATAAGGAAGAGCGCTGAATGAAATATTATCTCCGTAAAACTCCATTCCTCTTCCTTTGAGGTCTGTTACTTTTGCCCATCTGACATCACACTTGTTTCCACATTCCTGAGGAACCAGATATTTAGCCATGTTATCGGCTACTTTATTTTTGTATATACCGATTTTTCCGCCACGTTTTCTGTCCTCATAAGTTTCCTCTGCTCCAAGGCCGTACCAGGTGAGATTATCATAATCAGCATTCAGTTTGAAAAGCATTCCAAACTCAGGCATATCCGGAAGTCCTTTTACAGCATCATAATTCATCTCTGTCTTAATTGTTCCGTCACCAAATACTTCATATGTAACGACACATTCTGACTCCGGTGTGGTAGGCAGATAATAGGTGTACTCAATAGTTACGCTATTCTTACCTTCAGTAATCTTTGGAAATGTCATCGGTGCATCAGGCTTACCCTTTACGGAAGCATACATACTTGCTATTTTCCATTGAGCGTATCTTTGCTGCATCATACTTCCGCAATCATTATCGTTAGGCGCTCTCCAGAAATTCGGCGAAGGTGCTTTTTCTATCATCTCTCTGCCTGCAAACACATATGAGCAAAGTCCTGCCCCCATAGTTGAAAACAAAGCAGAAAAATTATCGCCATGAATTCCGATATTATTCTTTCCGTGAACAATCCTTAAGCTTTCTGCACACTTAAACGGCTTTGAAATCTTTTTAATAACGGTCTGTCCAAATGCTATTTCATGGCCTGCATCAGCCCAAATTGTTTTCTCTTTAAGACTAAAGGACACAGTAAGTACAAATTCAAGAGTCCCGCTAGTGAGCGCATATCCTGTTTCGTACTCCATCATGGCTCCAATTATTTCCTTTGGAATGCTGAAGGCTTTATTGGATAAAGGCTTAACTTCACATTCCATTGGCATCTCTAATATTTTTTCACCGTTTGCAAGAAGAATTAGTGCTGTGTCAAAGCAGTCTGTATTTACAAAAAGGTTCTTGTTTATAACCTTAAATTTGTTCTTTTCAAATACTACAGAAATATTCTGATAGTTGAACTTAACTTCCTGCATCTTGGGCGAAGCCGTTCTGTCACCATAAGCGATTCCGTTTCCACTGAAATTATAATCCGAAGGTCTGTCATAAAAATCTCCGCCGTAGGCTTCGAAATATTTACCGTACCTGTCTTTCTTCAAAATACTCTGATCGATATAATCCCAGATAAAGCCACCCTGATATCTTGGCTCAGTATCTGTAAGATCGGTGTAAAGATGCATTCCGCCACAGGAATTTCCCATTGCATGAGTATATTCACAGCAGATAAAAGGTTTGTCCTTTTCATTCTTCAAAAATTCTTTAATAGCCGATACAGGAGGATACATCTGGCTTTCCATATCAGATGTGTCATTAAAATGTCTGTCATGGAACAGTCCTTCATAATGGACAAGTCTGGTTTTATCATGCTCTTTAAAACGTCTGCTCATAGCATACGGAACACTTCCGCCAAATGACTCATTTCCGATTGACCATATAAGAATAGACGGATGATTCTTATTTCTGTGGAAGCATGAATCCACTCTGTCAAGCATCATAGCCTTCCACTCTTCTTTATCCTTCGGAAGAATAAAATCTTCAGTCTCTATGCCTCGCTCATATGGTTCCCATGTTCCATGTGTTTCGAGATTATTCTCAGCTATCATGTAAAGTCCATAGATGTCACATAGTTCATAAAGTGCTGAATCATCAGGGTAATGACTTGTTCTTATCGCATTGATATTGTTCTTTTTCATAGTAACAACATCCTGAATCAGCTCTTCTCTGCTTGGAACACGACCGTTTACATGACTAAACTCATGCCTGTTTACACCCTTAAACACAATACGCTTGCCGTTAAGCTGCATGATTCCGTTTTTCATCTCAAATTTGCGGAGGCCAACATATTGACGAATGACTTCATATACTACACCCATTGCATCTGTAATGGTGAGATAAAGTTCATATAAATTAGGTTCCTCTGCGCTCCATAAATGTATTTTTTCAAAGTCACAGCTTCCTGTTGTTGTGCCTGATGATGAAAGCGGGATTTTTCCTTCGAGAACTTTTTCTCCTTTATACAAAAGTTTAAGTTCCATCATACCATTTCCGGAGGTTGCAGCATTTATTGCAAGACTTGCCACTTTAAAATCATCAGAAAGCTGTGTCTCTATGGTAAGGTCAGAAACATGTACCTTTGGAACCGCATAAAGATAAACGCTTCTGAAGATTCCGGAAAATCTGAAGAAATCCTGATCCTCGCACCAGCTGCTGGAGGTCCATTTAAATACTCTGACAGCGAGCTTATTTTCACCCTTTATAAGTGCATCCGTAAGATTGAATTCAGACGGATCAAAGGTATCCTCACTGTATCCAATATATTTTCCGTTAAGCCACAGAGCAAAACCGCTCTCAACACCCTGAAAAGATATACAGATTTTTTCGCCCTTAAAATCCTTTGGAAGCGTAAAAAGCTTTACGTAATCTGCAACCGGATTAAATCTCTGCGGTATCTCACCGGGTCTTATATCTTCAGAACCATCCCAGGGATACTGAATGTTTACATACTGCGGTCTGTCATATCCCTCCATCTGAATATGAGCCGGTACATTAATTCTGTCCCAGCCGGTTGTATCATAGTCTTTTTCCCAAAAAGCTTTTGGTGCATCATTTATATTTTTTGAATAGTGAAAATGCCATACTCCGTCAAGACTCAGTCTATAACTGTTTTTTCCTGCTAAAAGCTCTGCCATTGATTTATATGCTATATGATCAGAATGCGCAGGTAATCTGTTTTGCTGGAAGATTTCAGGATTTTTAACTATCTCATATTGAAACTCTTTCATAAAATACCCCTTTATTACAGTAATTATTGCAAAAATCAAGCGTAGGGAAAGAATTTATTCAGCTTTCTCCTACGCTCGCTAAATGATTATAATGTTCCTCGAAGAACCAAGTCGTTCACCAGGTGATTACTTAACTGATCCTGTGATACCTTCCGTGAATTGCTTTTGCAGAACAAAGAATACAATCATTGTAGGCAATGAGCAGAACAAAACACCCATCATAAGCATACCATAGTCAATTGTGTAGCCACCTGCCAGGTTGGCAATAAGCATAGGCATTGTCTGAGCTCTGTTATCTGTCATAACTACTCTCGGCCACAGATAAGCATTCCAGGAATTCATAAATGTAATAACCGCTGCTGCAGCATATGTAGATTTCATTACCGGCATATACATACGGAAGAAAATCATCATTTCGGAAAGTCCGTCAATTCTTGCAGCCTCCATAATATCCGGAGGAAAATTACGCGAGTTCTGTCTGAACATCATTATCATAAACGGAGTAGATATTGCCGGAAGTGCAAAGCCCCATACTGAATTAAGAAGCTTCATCTTACTCATCATGGTGAACAACGGAATCATTGTAGCAACTCCGGGAATCATCATTGCCATAAGAAGAATTGCGAACAGTATATCCTTAGCTTTGTCATGATAAAGTTCGAAACCATATCCTGCAAGAGAACAGATAAATATGCACAGGATAGTCTGAACTGTTGAATATAAAATTGAGTTTCCAAAAGACTTCCACAGATTGGAACTGTTTACAAGGTTATTAAAGTTCTGAACCATGTAATTACCAAACCAGATTTTACCTCTTGATACATCAACAGTCTGGTTGGTTGCTGCCGTGATCATCCAAAAAAGCGGAAACACGGAGAAAAATGATACTATTATCAAAAAAATGTATGTAGGAATTAGCCTTCTCTGAATGGCACTTCTATTCTTTTTCTCAGTCACGTGAATCACCTACTTTCAAATTGATAGCAGCAAGTACTGCAACAAGTACAAGTACAAAGAATGACATCGCAGATGCATAACCGAAGTTAGCAACACCCTGTCCGAATGAGTTATTGTAAATGTAATGAGACATTGTAATTGTTGTATTTGCAGGTCCACCGTTTGTCAGGTTTACTGACTCATCAAAGAGCTGAAGTGTACCATTTATTGACATGATGAATGTCATGATAATTACAGGCTTAAGAAGCGGAACAGTCATGTACCAGAAAGTTTTCCATGCGTTAGCGCCGTCAATCTTAGCTGCCTCATACACTGAATATTCGATATTTTGAAGTCCGGCAAGATAGAATACCATGTTATATCCTGTCCAGCGCCATATCAGCGCTATGATAATAACGAATCTCGCCGTATTAGTCTGGCCAAGCCAGTTAATGTTTTCATGAATAATGCCAAGGTTTGTAAGAATAATATTTACAAGACCCTGAGTAGCAAATATTGATCTGAAAATAAGTGCATATGATACAAGTGATACTGCACAAGGAAGGAATACACAAGTACGGAAAAGTCCGCGGAACTTAAGATCCTTATTATTCAGAAGCTGTGCCAGAAGTATTGCAAGAATAAGCATGATCGGCACCTGAATGATCAGATATAAAAATGTGTTTCCAACAGATTTCATGAACATCTTATCCTGAAACATTCTGATGTAGTTATAATTCCAGGGATCTGCCCATTTGAAGTTCTTACCTGTACCCGTCTTAAAAGAAGTAATAAACGCCTGTACCATCGGGTAGAAACTCATTACTATTATCATCGCGGATGCAAGAACAAGGAATAACCAGCCTGCAGCTCTCTGCTTAGCTAAAAGGCTCATCTTCTTTTTCTTTTCCATTTTTGTTCTCCTTAAAATTTTTAGCTGCAAGAGAAATATATTTTTACAATACAAGTCCCTTGCCCCTTATTATGCTGAAATATCTCCTAAAATATACGGGGAATCGGAAAACCGATTCCCCGATAAAACCCTCTCTAAAAAACCCTAATTTTAATTGAAGTTATGATCTTACTTCACAAGGTAGTTCTGATCTCGCTTCGTAAGGAAGTTTTGATCTTATTTCACAAGGAAGTTCTGATCTCGCTTCGCTCGCCAGAACAAAGTAGTACACTAGGCTCGAAAGGACCTCGCCAAGTGATTACTTTTACTGTCCCATTTCGAACTTAACCTGATCTTCAGCACCCTGAAGCTCTGTGTCGAGGTCTGATCCATTGATTACGTTTGTAATAGCTGCCTGGATATATGTACGAGCGTTATAGTGATAATCACTCTGCTCAACTACAGGAACGTTAGCACCCATGTTAACGATGTCAGCATAGATTGACTGGCCGTTGAAGAAGTCTACGCCTTCCTGGTAAACATCAGACTTAGAAGCTGAGATGCATGTTCCGATAACACCACCGTTACGAAGAGCGTTGTCATATGTATCCATAGCACCTTCACCGCCGCCGAATGTGTAAGCAAGGAAGCTCTTAGCAAGTTCAGGCTTTGAGCAGTTAGCTGTTACATAGAGTGAAGAACCACCGTTAGCAGCATAACCTTCTTTACCTGTAAGTGTAGGAATTGTTGTGATCTGCCACTTACCACTGTTCTCAGCAACCTGCTCCATTGTAGGAATGATCCAGTTACCGTTGAATACACCTGCTACCTGATCGCCGATGATAGAAGTATCTGTGTACTCTGACCAGTCATTGCAAAGGTAGATAACACCGTCCTGAGCACCTGTGATGATAACTTCAAGGATCTGTTTAAGTGTATCGTTGCCTACGAAGTAAGGCTGTCCATCCTTCCACTGTGACTGACCTTCAGCCTGCATCATCATGTAAGGAAGATCGTCTCCGTTGTGGTCCATTGAAAGGAGATACTTTCCTGTCTTCTCCTTAACATCACGACCGATCTCAAGCCATCTTTCCCATGTGATACCTGTTACGTCATCCATTGTGTAACCGCACTCTTCAAGGATATCTGTACGATATGCAAAGATTGATGTGCCGTTATCAACAGGAGCGCCGTAATGCTTACCATCGATTGTTGAGTAAGAAATCTTCTCAGCACCGAGGTTGCTCCAATCAATACCTGCATCCTCAAGATCAATCCAAGCATCCGGATAGTTTGTAACATAGCTCTGGATGTAGTGATCCTGGAAAAGAACGATGTCAGGAAGCTGTGAATAGTCACCTGAGTTAGCTGCAAGTGTTACAGCGTTCTCAACGTCAGATGAAGCTGACTGCTCGATGATGTTGAGCTTGAACTCGGGATCAACAGTCTGATAAGCCTTCTCAGCTGCCTCAAGTGCAGGAATATTGAAGTTCTTATCCCAAGCATAAACTGAAAGCTCATGCTCGCCTTCGGATGAAACATCAGCTGTAGGAGCAGCTTCTTCAGCAGCATCTGTTGCCTCTGTTGTCTCTGCGCTATCAGTAGCTTCTGTTGTCTCAGTGCTATCTGTAGCCTCTGTTGTTTCATTTGAAGTTGTAGCTGTGTCAGCGCTTCCGCTATCGCCGCATCCTGCAATCATAGAAAGTGTCATTGCAGATGCAAGTACTATTGATAATGCTTTTCTTTTCATTATTATGTCCTCCCTAATGAAAATAAAATTAGTATCTTACTTGATTCTATTTTCAAGTGATTACCCATCAGATGATTTTAGGCATTTTGACTGAAATAATCACTCTCTGAATCAAACATATGTATATTATACCAATGAAACATAAAAATAATGCACATTTTTATAACTAAAATGTGCATTATCGACCAATTATGAACAAATTTTGAATGAATTTTGAACAAGCTTAAATGATTAAGTTGCCCATTTTAAGCCATTTACCATCCTTTTAAGGCATGAATGTTATAATCCAGGAGTTTTCCTACATAATTCTCCTTATTTTTCTTCCACTGATATGGCGAAGTGCCCAAAAACTTTTTAAAATTCCTATTAAAGGTAGACACATTGCCAAAGCCACATTCCACAGCAACTATTTCCATAGGATGCTCTGTTTTTCTCATTGTATCACAGGCCTTTTGAATTCTGACCAGATTAAGATAATCCATCGGCGCCATATTAATGATGTCCACAAAGGACCGTCTAAAATGTGTTTCACTCATATTACATACATTGGCAAGGTCAAGCGCACGTATCTCATCAGCATAGTTTTCTTCTATATACTCAATTGCCGGCTTAATGCTCATTATATCAGCGCCGCTTTCTCTTTCTATAAGTGTAGGAGCCTCCGCATCCATGGACTTATGCATCCGCATTATCAAAAAAGCCAGCGTCTTTATAAGGTTCTGAGTTGTTTCCTTGTAATAGGGCTTTTTATCCCTCATCTCCTCCATTATCCGTTTTATGATCTCAGCCATCTGAGGATTCTCATCAGCATGTATCAGGTCAGCTCTCTTATTAAGAATCGTTATTGCTTCCCTTTGTTTTGGAACATTATCCGGATACATCTGCTCCGCAACAAGCTCAACATCGAAAAACAGATACTCCCAGAAGTTCTCCTCTTTACTGTTTGTTGTATGAGGATAGTTAGGCGGAATCGTAGTAAACATATCTGTTTCATAATCACTGGTCTTCTCATCGAATACCACTATTCCTTTTCCATATCTGCAATACCCCACTTCAAAAAGATTATGAAAATGCAAGGTATTTATAGCCTCGCCATAAACCCTGATCCATTTCTCACCAAGAAGGGCCAGACAACTCTGCCCCTGAGGTATTTCGTAGAAACGGAATTCAATTGTTTGTTTCTTTTTTCGTCCCATATGTCATCCATTAAATAATTCTAAAAATGCCTGCCCATATATTGTATGAACAAGCATAATTAAATCCTTTATCCCCTTAAAAAATCTCTAACAAAATCATAGACTTCAAAACTAATACAAAATAGTAACAATCTAATTTTTTCTGATAGTTTAACATGTGGAATAAGTCTTTTAGCTATTTTTCTATATTCCGTTACCTGTCGGTCAATCTCTTTAATTACATCCGATTCGCGGTGTTCCTTCTTCCAATAGATTAATTTTCTTGTTCCTTCTCCAAACCTGAAAAGAGCAAAATCATAATATTCTTTATTTATAAAATAATTAATTGTTCTAATTATAGAGTCAGTAGAATCAAGATTACTAAGCTTAAACTTACTACGCATTATGCTTCCTTTAGACAGTGTTTGATAATATATAACTTCATCTAATATATATACTTTAGTAGTATTTTCCATTATGTCAGATATCACATATTCATCCTCATAATTTCGTCCCTCAGGAAATCTAATGTTTTGAAAAATATCTCTTTTATATAATTTCCCCCATATAATTTCCCATAAATATGACTCTATATCATACATCATGGATAAAACATCAACCGGATGCACAATTTTGTTTTGTAAATTATTTGGAATTAAATTAGTGCTTTCTAATTCACCATTATCATAAAATTTGCTATAGTTTCCTATGCATATATCAACATTCATCTCTTTCATTTTAACTAATAAACTTGATAATGCGTTATCTGCTATACTATCATCGCTATCCAAAAAAAATATGTATTCTCCTCTGCATATATCGAGCCCCGCATTTCGTGCAGCACTTAAACCTTTATTCTTCTGATGAATAGCAACCACATTAGGATTATTCCTGGCATAGTCATCAATTATTGCCCCCGAAGCATCAGTGCTTCCATCATCTATTAATATAATCTCCATATCTACATTTTTCTGATTCAATACACTTAAAATACATTTATGTAAATATTCCTCCCTATTGTAAATAGGAATAATTATCGAAATCATATTCGTAATTATTTCATCATTCATAAAAACCATCCTAATATATATTTACTTCTTTTTTATATTCATCTATATAGAATCGCATATTGCTCTCCCTTATCTGAGCAAATTCTTTCATATACAGTACATTTTGTTTCCATCCATCATATGAATATGATTCATCATAAGAATTCACATCCTTAAATATCTTTTTTAGCTTTGTTAACCAACCATCTACAATATGCCATCTTAAATAATGAGCCTCAATTTCAGGACCATAAAGCTTCTCAAAATACTCTATTCTTGATAGAACGTTTTCCTCTGAGAATACAGTATTTAAGCATTCTTCAAATCTTGAAAAAAATCTGTCTCTAAAATTATTATTTTTTATAAGCCCATTAATCAACTCACGATTAGCAGCGTAAACATATGGAATTTCTCCTATTTTTTCACTATCATATTTTTCTTTCAAAATAAATTCTACAGAATTATAATTCGGATACAAAAAGGTGTTATCTGCATCGTAAAAAACAAAACGCCATTTATTATCACCATAAGATGCATCTTTCTGATCGGCCCTCCAAATTTTAAAATTATTTCCAGGCCAATCACAATTAGCAAAATACATCTCAGCTATGTAATAATCAATAAAATTATCTATATCAACTCTTTCGCATACATAATCATATGAAGCCTTATCTGACATATCATGCTTTTTTACATAATCAATCAAATTATAGTAATCGTGTAAATCTTCTTCTGATCCGTTACATATATCAGGAACAAATGGTTCAACATCTGTGTTTAGTTCTATAAGTACCAGTTTTGAAGAATCTATACCATAATGCCTTGAAAAATAGCTTTCATCATAACGTTCTCTAATATTATGAATTCCCCAATACTCACCATTTATAAATAATACAGAAGGCTGTGCTGCTAAATATGGGACATTCATATCATCAGAAATCAGTGAATGCGCCAAAACATCGCAAAACATCGTTCGATTAAAATCATTTCCGGAATTTCTTAAAGTGATTTCTTCAATCCCATCGTTTGCATAAGAAAAAGCTGAAGGCACCTCCTCAAAAATATCATTTGCAAATAATTCATTATTGTCTATTACTTCAAGTTTTAAACTCTTTTCAGCATATATTTTTGAGCCTTCACCTGCTATTGATAGCAGAGTATTACAATTTGATATTTCATTTCCTTTGCTATCAAATATCTCAACATAAGCTTTAACCTTACCATTGTCATTATAATTAGCACCTGACAAATAATTTTGTTGTTTCTCCTTATTGTACTTTTTCCAATAATATGCAGATTTTCCTGGCACATATATGCCATCCCGTTCATCAAATAATTCATCAGAATTTAATGATAATGAAATAATATCAAAAGTAGTATCAGGAGAAATAAAATAGGAACCTGTCACTATATCTTCAGATAGGACCCCATTTTTCATGGTACGTGCCTTAACCACTGTTCCCTTATAGAAATATTTATTTTCCCACTTGTATTTAAATGTATAATTTACTGTAGTTTTTACATTGGCAATATTATTAGGTTCACAGTTCTTATTTGTTATTTTTATCGGACCTGAATAACGCTTGGATGTAGGCACCGGATTCGATCCATCCATCGTATATAAAATAACACTATCTTTATCCATGGAAGAAATCGATAATTCAAATGAATTGTTGTAAACACCGGATTTTTCAGACAAAATCGGTGCCATTAACGCTTTATCCGTCTTAACACCATAAGAAATTGGCGTTGCATTATTCGATTTACCTGGCGAAGCATTTGAAAGCAATGCTAAAGTTTTGGGATTTTTAGAAGGTCTTCCAACAGAAATACCGGGATTAACACTCGTATTGATAAAAACCTCATCTATACAATTAAAATCTTTATCATTTAACGTAATAACATCATCATCATTAATCAAAAAATCCGTATGCATTTCTGCTTTATCAGTAATTTTATTCTTACCGGATGCCCATACAACAAGATACTCTCCTGCGTCTAGTTCATAGTCAGGAAAGTACCATCTGTTAGCTTTTCCGGCATGATCAGCAATTGACATTCCAAAAAGATTGACCGGATTTGATCCATAATTATAAATTTCTATCCAGTCACTGTTATCCCCATCTATATCCTTTTGCAAGCCAAGGTTTGCATACATCACTTCGTTAATGCAAAGAGTAATTCCTGTCTCGTTTTCTTCATATTCGTTTATATCTTTGTACTCTTTTTTTATACATAAAAACATAGTAAAAAGCAGTATTACAAATGATATAATCCCAATTATCCTATAAACACGACGGTGTTTCAAAGCTTCACCCCGCAATTTCCCCATTATATGTCACAATATTAATAGCATTAACCCCTTCAATAGTTTTAATGCTCTTTACTATTTCTGAATCCATTCCCTTTTTGATAGAAACTTCATAGGTAATATCAAGTCCTGATGGACATAAATTCTTCATCTTTAAGTTTGACTTATTACAAAGCCTTTCAATGATATCAGTAATAGTATCAGCATCAACATGCTCATTAGCATGTACAATTACAAGATATGTAGTTTCATCAAAAATACCCTTACTCAACAAAAAAAGTATAAATGCAATAATAAAACTTCCAAGAATTGCAATCATGTAAATACCTGACCCGCATGCTATACCAACCGCTATCGTCCAAAATATAAATGCGCTATCCTTTGTATCCTTAACGGCAGTTCTGAATCTGATTATGGAAAGTGCACCCACCATACCTAGAGAAAGAGCCAGGTTACTGCCTATTATCATCATTACCATCGTAGTAATGATAGTTACAAGCAATAATGTAACATTAAAGTTTTTGGAATACATTACTCCTGTATAAGTTTTCTTATATACAAAGCAAATAAAAAATGCCAAAATCACTGACATAATTAGCCCAATCGCAATCTCTTCAATTGAGATATTCGTGTTGTTTTCAAGCAAATAATAAAGCAATTCTCGTTTATTCATTCTTAAATCAAATTTCCTTTTATAATTATTTTAATTTTAGCTAAGCTAATGTATCTCTCACCATGCAATATTTACTTATTGCGGAATGCTGAATAATAGTTGTGCTGATAGCTTGCTTAATAAATTCAGGAAATACACTATCATATTTAACTTCCATAACAAAAAGGGGTTCTCTAATTACCGGAACCATGCCAATATTTCCATCAAACAGTCGATCAGAAAAAGCTCCTCTTATAAACTTATCAAAGGTCACTCTAACATTATGCTCAGGATAAACATAAGCCTCTCTATCATAATCAACAATTACTTTTGGCTTATATACCTGTCTCACCATGATGTTATGAGCTTTTACTGCAACGCTATCAGAATATCTTTCAAGACATAAATAATTCCCTTTTATGACCGATTGCGCATCTTCCTTAGTAATTGTTAATGATTCCTTTTCTATATAATCACCATGACGGTTCTTTATTTCAAACTTTACATCATTATCGGTAACATCATAAATACGAAGTCGCAACTTTTTTCTTTCATCAATTCCGGAAAGCTTTGAATAATAATCAACGTTATCAACAGAATCAAAATACAGGCTTCTTACATAATACTGTCCTTTATCTCCCATATGAGAATCTGGCTTCATCATAGTCTGGATAAGCTGTTTAACATGATAGTATTCCGTGATACTGATATAAAATTTCTTTTCATTCCTAAATACATAGCTCAATTTACTATTCATATCTTCAATGTATTTACCCAAAATTGCGTTTTGCAAATCTTTTTGAGTGTTTTCTCTGAAAAATTGTATACCCTTTCAAAGATAATCTGAAAAGCAAAAATCTGAGTTTGTTTTTCATGCTAACATATGGCATCAATTCCTTCGCAAATCCACAATATATCTTGTAAAGTCTTCGTATTTCATTTTGGGAATCTTCATCCTTTAGAACACAATTAAAATATATTATAGATCTTGTACCTACCCCAAATTTAAAAACAGCAATATCATAATATTTTTTTTTGAGCAAATACTTAATCACCTCAGAAATTCCACTTGCATGGAACAAATTTTTAAGCCCATATTTACTTCTGGTAATGCTGTGAGATGAGAATACCTGATTGTATACCACTTTATCAGTAAAGTAAATTCTCTCACACGCTTCAATAAGTGAAGGTAAAACAAACTGATCTTCACTTTTTATTATTTCATCAGGGAACCTAACACCATCCCATATTTTTTTTCTATAGAGCTTTCCCCAGTTAACAACAAGTACATGTGTAAACTCAGAATAAAATAATAACTCACAAGTCTCACGGTTTGTAAGCAGTTTATTACAATATTTTTCCGGTATTTTGAAGGTTTTATCATAACTGCCATCATCCAGATACTCAGAATAATTCCCCAATACAAGATCCGCATCATTTTCTATTTGAAGTTTCATCAAAGTGTACAGCGAATCCTCAGGAAGATAATCATCATCATCTATAAAAAAAACAAAATCACCCTTGACGTTATCAAGACCAGTATTTCTGGCGACGCTAAGACCAGCATTTTTTTCATGAATCACTCTAATATTGTCATATTTAGATGCATATTCGTCGCAAATTTGGGGAGATGAATCAGTACTTCCGTCATCAATAATAATAATTTCAAAATTTACATTTTTCTGGGCAAGAATGCTATCTATACATCTTGACAAATAATTTTCTCTATTATAGACAGTAAGAATCACTGAAATCAAATTATTCATAAATAACTAATTTAATTCTCCATTATCATTTTAATAAATGTGAAGTTTTATATACATATGTATTATAATATTTTTATTCTTTACATTGATAGAAGATTATATTATTATTTTCAAGATTTAACAATTGTTTTTGTAATTATTTTTGTTCTCACATAATAAATACAAAACAAGATGATTTTTAAACTATTTTTGAAGAATTCGTTTTATTATTTATAGCACATGGTTATAATCGTATTTTAAAGTTAATAGAACATAAAAAGGGATAAAAAAATGAGTGAATCAAGCAATATAATTTCTGTAATCATTCCAGTTTATAATAGGGAAAAGTACATAAATAATTGTATAGAAAGTGTACTAAATCAAAAAGATGTTACCACAGAAATAATACTTGTTGATGATGGCAGCACTGATAATTCTCCTATATTATGTGATAACTATGCCAGCAAATATCCAAACATCGTTGTTTTACATACTGAAAATAATGGTGTAAGTCATGCCAGAAATCAGGGATTAAACATTGCTACCGGGAATTACGTAATGTTTCTTGATAGTGATGATAGATTAGCTCCCAAAGCTCTTTCTTTACTTTTAACTTCTATCAAAGAACATGATGCAAATTATGTCATCGGAAATTTTGACATATACTCAGATGGTGGAGATTATCTAGGCAGACCATATATTCCAGACTATTATCTCAACAAAAAGTTAAATAAATATGAAGTTTTAAGCATGATGGCTGAAGCTGACTGCAGACTTGTTATACAAGTTACTGCTAAACTATATGATATGCATTTATGGAAAACTCTTCGATTTAGAGAAGATATTAGAATAGCTGAGGATGATTGTACTCTTCCCTATCTATTGGATCAATCGAAGTCAATATATGTTATCAGTGAACCAGTTTACTATTTTACATGTTCAGAAAAAAGCCTTATGCGTAGTAATCCTTCAATGAAATTACTTGACGCAACATCAGTGAATATTCTTATAACTAACTATTGCTTGTCATTAAAAAACTATAAGGCAAGTCTCTTTAGGTTTGGCTTTGGAACGAGACTTCTTCTAGAAGCAAAGGATGCCCTTAGAAATAAGGATGCAAAAATAATAATCAACAATCAATATAAAGATTATTGCAAAATTGCTAAAGCACTTTTACCTTATGTAAGTAAAAAAAACAAAATAAGATTATTATTATTTAGAATAAATCTTACATTATATGGTTCCATTAGAAATCTTATAAATAACTGATTTAATATTTTTCATATGAACTTTTTTCAGGAAGTATTCTCTCAAATGCATCAACAAGTCTCTTTTGACAACGAAAAAATAATTGTTCATCTGTGCCATCAATCGTATCATTGATAACCAAAATAGGTTTTTCTTTCCTTACTATCTTATTACATATTTCATCTAAAGATTTTTCGTTCTGAAAACCTAAGTATTCACCTATCAAAGAAGTATTAATAGGTGTAAAGTTTCCAGTAACTAAATTCCAATACTTCATTAACCACGTGCTTATATCCATTGCAGTTCTATACCTGTTCATGCAAACCCTGTCAAGGTTTTCATTCTCTAATTCCCAGATACTTTGAAATACACTCTTCTTATGTGGAATTGCAAGATGCTGATCCTTAAAGCCTGTTATTCTTTTAAATGCTAGTTTATTTAGATTAGACAACATTATTTTTCGTCCATAAATAGGGCTTACCCACTTAAGGACAGCTTTTAACGGTCTTCGTTGTTCTCCGAAATGTTTATTAATAATTCCAAGATTATTAAAGACAATATGTTCAAACACACTAGTCAAATCATAATTAAACAAAATCTCACACTGTGGCATATCACATGGAAGATTATTTTTATAAAACATATCTTCAGTAGTCTGTGATATTACAAACACATCATCATTGAACAATATAAAGTTTTCAGAAAGATCTTCTATCCTATGCAGATTTAATTCAATAACATTAGAATTGTAAGTTGGCAAGTACTTATCAGGAATATAATCTTTGTGTTTTATAATTACAAGCTTCTCATGATCAATATTAAGCCAATCCGGCACATGCCCCCATGTCACAAAAAATATCTTATTGATAAATGGCATATTTTTTTCTATACCGCGAAACCAATACCGCATCAATCCCCAATCTCTGTATCTTTGATTTGAATTTATGCTATCATCAAGAAAGGGCATTTTTTCATCATATAATCTTTTTTCAGAAAGCCATAACGGATCACTTCCATCTACCCAAGGAATTACAATATCAATTTTTGAATTCTTTTTTTTCATATCATAGTCTCACTTTCAAAGAAAATATTCTTGACTTATTAGCCATGAAATAAATTCAAAACTATAAAACATTCATCAAAATAACACATAAAATTAAGCGTGGCAAATTACTATTTTTAAATTTATATACCTTGTTACGTATTCCGCTGTTTTGCTCTTCCCCCTCGCTGCCACTAGATTTATTGAAACCATAAATACTGGTTTGAATCCAAGCAACTCTCTTTACACCTATTACGGGGATGCAACAGATTATAGTAATCTGTCACACACGTACTTACCGTGATGAAACAGGCATAATATACATTCATCACGATAGTGAACCCATCCAAGCCGAAGTGAAGGAAGATAACTTCATACAAATAAAAAATAATGCAGCATCTCTATGGACTGAAATCTCGAATAAATTTAAATCCTATGACAACCATTTATTATTTGCATCATATAACGAAGTTGACAATTGTTAAAAATATTGGATTTTTGGAAAAAAGCTGCATCACAGATGGATGAACTTAATCAGCTATTTGTTGATACAGTAAGAGGCACCAATATAAAAAATACCGATAGGATATTAATAGTGCCTATTCTGCAACTCCGGGAAATACATATAAGAATGAAGTAAAGAATGGTAATCTTGCTGTTATAAATAACTTTTACTAAGACATATAAATGATGTTATTTCCCAGTCCTGTCTCTTCTTACTAAGACATATCACTTTGAGTAGCGTTCACAACAACGAGCAAATCTAATCCAAATGAATTATGAATCATTTTTTTACTAAATAATAATAATTCTTCCCATCATCATACAATAACTCTGCTTTTGTTGATTTTACTATCTTATCTCTATCATCTTCAAGATTAACAGCTAGTATATAATCCTCTTTCTGTGCATTCAAAATCTTTTGAAAATCATCTTTATCAGCAAAAACATAGCTATCAGCATTCTGAAGTAATACAAAATCATACAGAATTTTCCAATTCAAATCCACACATACTACTACAGTTTTCCCTTCAGCATTACTAATTGCAACCATTTGTTCCAGATTATTGTAATCCATAGGTATATAAAAGTCTCTCTTTGCAATATTCGCAAATGCAATGACACAAAATATTGCAACAACTGCAATATCTGCCATTTTTTTATTTTTGACAAAAAGCTTTATGAGATTCCAAACTACAATGAAAGCACATAAAATAAATATCCATGCAATCGGCATAATATATCTTGTTGTAACTATAGGGCATATTTTACCGACAACCAACATATAGAATATTCCACATAAGAAAATACAAACAGTATAATCAAATTGTAATTTTTTATCTTTTACTAATAGCACTACGTAAACTATTACTAAAATACAAAATAGCAGTATTAGTCCAGAAAAAGCTTCATCATTCAAAATAGATGCCATTCCTACAAATCCAGATATCAATCCTCCAAAGCTTGTTGCTTTACTAATTGCCTCCGCACCCCTGTAGCCATTAAAGATATGCGCTAGTATATGATACCAAGTTATACCATATAGGATTCCCGCTATACCTAAAGAGATTATATAATTTCTTATATCTGTTTTGTTCTTTGCAAGTATCAGTCTAATTCCATATATGAGACACATAAAGAAAGCAACAAAAAGGAAATAATAATGTGTCAGCATACCAAAAAATAATGTGATTCCAAGCTTGATCAAAAAATGTTTTTCCGGCTTCTTGTCCCAATTCTTTTTAAACAAATACATAATTAGAACAACAAAAAAAGTAAACTGTGCATACATTCTGATAAGAAGCATTGTATCTAAAAATATAACAGATGTTGCATATGCTATGGCAATACCCAAAGATGCCGAGATGCTACCTATCATTTCTTTTGCAAGCATGTAGAGAAGGGGCAAAATCAAAATCATCCAGAACATATTAAGGCCTATTCCATACCACTTGCTAAATGATCCCTTAAATATAGAGCAGATCGTATGTATGAGAATGTAATAAAATGGCGGATGAACATCTTTTGCCTGGTTTTCCCAAACGTTAGCGTAGTTAAACGCTTCTCCATCCTGTACTATAGTAAAGCTTTCAAAAGGTCCCATTCTGGTGTATGTTTCGCCAATCTCAAATTCAGGATTGATTCCTCCTATATTATTTGAAAGTCCATAAGTCCATATTTCATCACAATGATAATTGACTTTTCTTACGCCAAAGAAAACAATCATCAATGATGTAACTGCTATTATTACGAATAATAAACTCTTTTCAATCTTACTCATTTTTCCTAAAATACCTTTCAATTCATCAATAATTATTTTCTTTTATAAAGTCTGACAACATGGTTGTACTCTTCGTAATAAAATGATTTTTCATCTATCATCTCATAGCCAAAATCATCAAAGGAGACAACTTCTTTTTCGGCATTGCCTTCATAACTTGCAGCAACAATATCATAATCAGAAGAGTCGCAAAGCATTTTCTCGGAAATAATAAAATCCGGCTCCTGCTTATTTATATATCCATTCTGAAGATTCTTTAATTCACTACCACCTTGATTTAACTGAACAAATGCTCTCCACTTTGGCATCTGCCCATCTGCAAAGTAGTAGCCCTCATCAAGCACCCCATAATACAGCATTGAATAATTATCAATACCATAGCTCTTCATCTCTGAAGAAAATGCATATTGAGGCATTTCTGACTTCTTCTTAAGAAGATCATGTGTGTGAAGGCAAAATACATAAGCCCCAATCATCGCACAAACAACAATAATAATATTGATCAAAAAATTTCCGGTAAGTTTTTTTGTGTTTAATAATCCAATTATTGGACAAAAACCCAATCCACAGAAAACGAACAGTGGCAGATTACTATATTTTTGTGCTATTCCTGAATTAAGAATAATAAATGCAAACAAAAATGAAGCCAACAATCCAATAAATAACTCATATTTTTTCTGCATCAGCATCCATACAGATCCCAAAATTATTAATATCAGAGAAAAAGCATTTCTTGCCTTTAGAAGCAGCGAAAGAGCAAGCTTCATGTTTCCCCAAAAGCCCATATAAATAGTATCATTTTTTCTGTACAGAAAGATATTATTGTAAAAGTAATCCATAAAAAGATCCATAAGTGATCCATTAATAGCAAAGAAAAAAATAATTGGAAATGATATGATTATGCACCCAAGCACAAAATAGATTATCTTCTTCCAGAAACTACTCATCTCATGTCGAATTATTGAGTGAACAAGCATTATAAGTAATAAAGCGATATACAATGCACATAATGTATATTTAGTCCAAAATAATAAACCAGCATAAATCCCTAAGAAAATCATTTCTTTTACACTTGGAAGTAAATCCTTGGAAATATATCTTACTGCCAAATATAACATAAAAGAAAATAATGCCAGCGACATTTCTTCAGGGCCGCCACCATGTCTGTTTACATATGAGCCATAAACAGATGCAGCAAGAATAGCTGCGATTCCTAGCTCATAGCTTTTTACGCTATAAAAAAGACCTGCTATTCTAATTGAAAAAAATAAAAAGGTTGCGGCACAAATTATCTCTATAATAAAAATCCCTATAAAGCTTGATTTAGAAACAAGCTCACCAAGTGCATATACAAAGAATATTGCAGGCCCCTTCTGTTCAGCCATATCCCGATAAGGAACCAATCCTACAAGAATTCCTCTTCCCTGAACATAGTAGCAACCTGCATCCCCCCAGTTATTTAAGGGATAGAGAAATGAGCATTTTGAACATATCGAAAGAATCAAAAACGCTACTAAACAGCATAACATATAAATCTTAATTTTTTCTTTTTGTGATATTTCTTTCATTTCTTTCTTCCTAACAAATCATTTGATTATTTCGATAATTATTTTTTGTGATATAGTTTTAGCATGCTCCCATCGTTTGAATTAATAACAGCCTCAGAATCGACTAATTCATAGCTCTCATCCAATATATCTTTTATAATGGGTTCTTTTGAGTCACTGTACACAATCCATGCTGACTTATTTACAGTGTATTCCTCCAATAGATAGTTCCTAAATGACTCACTGAATTCTGCCTGCCAGTCCTGCATGACAAAAAATCTGTTAGCAGGGGTTATGTCCATATCCAGATAAAACCAGGGATTTGTTCCATATCCCACTACCTGATTTCTTTCCTCTTTAGGAATCAGATCTACAAAATCTAGCAATTGCTTATAAGGTGCAATTGCCTCCTCAGATGGAGATGAAGAATACTTGTCATAATAATATCTTAGTTTATTCATCTCCTTTCCTGTTCGTATAGCAGCTATTCCACAAGTTCCAATCAATATAGTTATAGATAAATATTGTAACCACACTATTCCATTTTCTCTTCCTTCGTCGAATTTCTTTTTTAATTCATAAATTGCAACAGGAAAAAGTGGGAATGTTATCATGGAATAATGACCAAAGTTCATAATATTCATAAGCAAAAACTCTGTTCCAATGCCAAGAGCCATGTACATTATTCCGTTAAAATATTCTTTTTTAATCAAGCACACAATTCCTGCAGCAACCACTGCATAGCTACCTATCTGCCCCATCGCACCTCTGATAATTGTGCTTATTCCACCAGTCGAATTAGATGCATAAGAAATGTTATATAAAAAAGTTCCGTACCAAAACTCATAAGTACTATCCTTTGTAGCAAAATAAAGCATAAACGGAACAACCAATAGAGCTGTCCCAAGTATAAAAGCAACTGCATTTTTTAGCAGATTCTCCCATGCCTTATTTACACAAAGATACAGCACGATAAATAACACAGCTATACAAACTGCAACAGCATTTGTCAGCCTGGACATAAAGCAAAATCCAAATGTTATACCATAGAAAAAAGCATATAATGGATTGTGATTCGAATTTTTTTTACTCTTATTTTCCATCCATTCTGTGACAAAGAGCAAGCTTGTCAATAGAAATGGATTCGCATATTCTTCACATAGATTTCCAAACTCATAATTACAGGAAAAGGAAAAAATAATGCAAACAGCAAATATGGCTGCATATATGTCCTTAAAGGATCTGGCAAAAATCTTATAGATTATACAAATTGAAATTGTCATTAAAACAATTTGTATAGTAAACACCCCATACTGGTTACCTGTTATCAGATATCCAATCATTTCAATCAAGAATAGAGCCGGACCTTTTTGATCATACAATTGTTTATAGGGAACATATCCTTCTGACCATCCCTTACCGATAACCTGAAATAATCCTGAATCCCATCCCTTATAATTAGGATATATCGGACTTGTAGTAGCAGAACAGATAAGTACAAATAAGAATGCAACTATCGAAAAAGCAATATAGTATAGTGGATTAATTTTTTTGTTCTTCATTTCTTAATTACACTTTCTTATAACAAAATACTTACGCCATAATACCGCAATGGCTATAGATATACAAAAAGCACTAAACAAAACTATAGGATTCTTTTTAAATGCTTCACCTACAAACATCGTCGCTGTAAACATACATATTTTTATTACAAGTTGATGAACGATAAATGTATATGAGCTCAAATCTCCTAAGAACACCAAAAATTTATGTGTTAATATCTTTGAAAGCACTCCTTTATTCAAGGCAAAAATGTAAATAATCATACAAGTAGGTATAGTCCATATCGTTGTTTTTCCGAACTGGAGCTTGTTAATAATGCTCGTATTATATATTGCTGAACTACATAAAAACAAAAATACAGATAAAAACTCCATTCCTATATAAAATGATAATCTCTTACCATCTGAATGTTTTTTACTAATAAATATATATCCTAAATTGCATCCTATAATAAAATCAACCAATCTGGAAATCGGGAAGATATATGAAAACCAAACACTGAACTTCCAACCACCAGTGCTCTGATAGAATGGCAAATAAGGCGTCAATGCTGACAACATAGCTTGAACAGCAAACAGAATAACACTTATTGTAATTGGTTCCTTAACCCCTTTGTACTTCCTAATGCTTTTAATCAGCCACGGAAACATAAAATAATGAAAAGCACAGGTACTCAAATACCAAACAACTCCATTTAGCGAATACACTATGTCCATATTGGGAATCCATGATTGTAACAAAAAAGAATTCAATACCAAGTTCACAAGAGTCATAGGAAAAAAAAATGTTTCCGAATACAATATGCTCTCATAATATCTAATAGGAACAGCTATAATCATAGCAACAATATGAAGAGGATAAAGTTTTCTAATCTTATTCCATGAAAACATGAGCCTATCAATTATTGAAGAATCATTTTTTCCATCAGATTTATAATATGAATAAACCATCAGAAAACCTGACAAAACAAAAAATAATGATACTCCAAAGTTTCCAAGCCTTTCAAGCACAGCAATATTACAATGCGACAAAAAAATACAAATAAAAGCAATCGCCCTTAATCCTTGTAATGACTCAATTTTTGTTCTAGAATTCACAACTATCTTCCTCTACCTACTTCTTCCTAAATAACTATACATTAATAAGATGCCTAGTTTATTCCTAGTCAGAACAAGCAATCTTATCATTCGTTTTTTTCTATCTATTTGTGTATTCTGCAAAGCCTCTTTAAAACATCCATTATCAAGTATATATGATATTCTTTCCAGCTTTTCCTGAATAGAAAACTGTTCTCTACAGCTTATCTGCTTTAGATTTGTAGTCACCAACCTAATATATAAATTTGCAAACTTATCTTTTATAACCTTGTTATCTTTATATAAGCTGCAATAATCCATTGCATTATTATAAAATTTCGTAACTGAATCATAATATCCATCTACATATTTTGTCAGAAGGCTGCCGGAGCTTCTAAGATAGTAAACATAATACTTATTAGGATTAACAACAATTTTTTTTGCAAACTGAAGTATTTTTGAAGCAAAAATGATATCCTCATAAATCGGATATTCAGGAAGAAATCTCAAATTGTTTTTCCTCAAAAAACTGGTTTTATATAGTTTATTCCATGGAGCATTAAAAATTTCGTGATCAATAGTATCACTTAATTTATCATAAAAAAAACTATTATTATTTCCAGAAAAGAAGCCTTTATATTCATTTTCTGTTCTTACATTTGTATCAAGGTTGTGATACCAGAAGCTATAGAAAACCACATCAGCATCATTATCCATAGCTAATTTAACATTATCTTCAACCAGGGAAGGCATTATGTCATCATCAACATCCACATAAACAAGATAAGATCCCGTCGCCATTTCAGTTCCAGAATTTCTCGCGGCACTTAGACCTCCGTTTTCCTGATGAATAACCTTTATTCTTGAATCCTTCTCCAAATAACTATCACATAATTCAGCAGTTTTATCCGTACTTCCATCATCGACTAGGACAATTTCCAAATTAGAATATGTCTGCATTAAAAGATTTTTAATACAATTATCTATGTACTTTTCACCATTATATATTGGAACTACAATACTAACTTTTTTCATCTTGTCTATTTTTTTCCAGTCATCCTATTTTGGGTAAATAAATAAAAATTGTACTACCCTCACCCAATTTACTCTTACATTCAACTTTTCCTTTATGCTGTTCAACAATACTTTTTACAATTGAAAGCCCAAGTCCGCTGCTTGTTTCCTCTTCTGGTGTCCTTGAATCAGATTCTCTATATGTTCTGTCAAATATATGTGGTATTGCCTTTTCTGATATACCTTGACCATTATCTTTAACATAAATACATATGTCTTTATCAACCTGATATACTCCAAGCGTAATTGTACATCCTACAACAGAATATTTTCTTGAATTATTAAACAGATTATCCAAAACTCTGCTTAATTTTGCAATATCGATTGCTACTACCTCTTTCATGTCTTCAGGAACATCTAAAACAAGTTCATAATCAGCATACTTTTCATCTATTTCTGCAGCAAAATAATATTCCTCTAAAAACTGTGCTATAGGTACTTTTTTAAATTTAAACTTTTCACTACCACTCTCAATACATGTCAGATAATATAAATCCTGAACCAATACCTCTAATGTCCTTGTACGCATATCAAGAAGCTTTAAAAAAGTACTTAAGTCCTCATCTGTAATGTCTTCTACATCACTTCTATTCTTTAAAGTCAGATAATCTACTGTACTTCTTATGGCTGTTAATGGTGCCCTTAAATCGTGAGATATATTCTCAATCATACTCCTTCGTTCATATTCTGCATGTTTAAGTTCACGATTAGCCTCTAATAATCTATTTGATAATTCCTCTACAGTTTTTAAATCAACTATAGGTTGCTCAAACTTCTTCTTATTACTCATAACCCCTCGCAAAAATGCATTAATGCTTGATTCTGACTAGCTTATAACCTTTTGCCCAAACTGTTTCTATCAAATTATCAACACCTGTCTGACGTTCAATTTTTTTTCTAAGTCTTGACATATTGACCATTACATTTCTTCTGTCAGTTTCAAAATAAGTTCCCCACAATTTTTTCCCGATTTCTTCAAAAGTAATTTCTTTCCCAACATTCTGTGCAAGAAACAAAATCAAATCATATTCCTTATTTGATAATGCAATCACTTCATTCCCAAATAGTAATTTATGATTTTCTATATCCACATAAAAAGGATCTAAATCGATAATCATATTATTAGTTTTGGGTGCATCAACCTTAGCATGCCTACGAATATTCCCCTGTATTCTTGCATACAATTCCCTAAGGCTATATGGTTTTTCTATGTAGTCATCTCCGCCTGTCTCAAATCCTTCTATTTTGTCATCCTCAGAAACCTTCCCGGATAGAAATAGTATTGGACAATCTGATATCTTCCTTATTTCTCTGCAAAGTGAAAAACCATCCAAATCAGGCATCATTACATCAAGTAATATGCAGTCAGGTTTAAAAATCTTTGCAAACTGTAATCCTTTATACGCAAATTCTGCAACCTCGACCTTACAATCCTTTTCCTCAAAATACTTCTTATTGATATTTAAGACTTCGATATCATCATCAATCATCAGAATCTTGATCATACTGCTTTCCCCCATTTTCTTATCAACAATCTGAATCTCTCTGTCACAATACTCCAATACAAGCACGTCCGCATCATATCCATGCATGTACGATCATCTTGCCATTTTCATCTTCCTTACAGCCAAGATATAATGTTGAATCAATCCCCTTTTCTACCATAAGTCTTTAATCTGTAAGTACTCTCACCAGACATTTGCTCACCCATTTTGTTATACAGCAAACCTGATTAACAGGATATGAGACCTTCTTAGCAAATCTATATTCATCAATTGGTGCATCTCCGGAGAACTCCTCTCCTGCAATTCTCCACTTGCCCTACAGCTTTGCTGTATTTTCGTGTAGTATTTGGTATATAAAACTGGCTGAAGGCAACCATACTTTTAGAGTTATTACATTAAGCTCATTATATCTAATAAATCTATATATTCTTCTTATTATGCTCATAATCCGAACCTATTTATTAACCAACTGATAGTATACCGTAAAACAATATCTAGCCAAAAAAATCTTAATCATATCAAAATTACACTCACCTTTTATTTTCTTGATTAATTCATCATATGCTTTATTATATGTTTTCCTAATTTTTTGCTCGGACTCTTTTCCAAATTGTTTTTTACTTTTAGCACATAAATTAGCGATTTTAACTAAAGTATATAAACGTAATCTATTGGAATAATCGGCATTTGAATTTTCAAGAACTTTTAGCGTATATAAAAAAGACTCGGCAGCTTCATTATTTATATCCTTGTTTCCTTTTGAAGTAATGCTTCCATCCCTCAATCTATAGGCATAAGATCTATCATTCAACCAGACAGCTTTATTAATGCTTTTTGAAACTTCAGCATTAAAAACCAAATCTTCGTATATATATTTCTTATAACGTGTTGTATTTATAACAGCTGCCTTAAAAAGCTTATTCCAGCTCCATCCTATTGGTCCTGTGAAATCATCCATAAAATGTTCTATATATTCATCATGATTTTCTATAATAATAGTGCCCTTATCTTCTATCTTCAAAACTATTTTCTCTTCATCGCATCCATCTTGAAATGCTATTTCATGGCATAATACAACATCTGCATCTTGTTCAACCAAAGTGCAAAGTAATCTTTCTATAAATAGCTCATGCACAAAATCATCAGAATCTACAAAAGCAATAAAATCGCCATTGCATACATCAAGAGCCTTGTTTCTTGTGTCCTGTACACCAAGGTTATTATTATTGCAAAGGTAAAGAATTCTCTTATCCTTTTTTGCCCATTCTTGACATATTACTCCTGTATTATCTGTAGAGCAGTCATTTATCAATATTATTTCTAAATTCCTATAACTCTGATCAACAATAGATTTTATTGATTTATTAATATACTTTTCCACATTGTGCATAGGCACAATTACGCTAACTAATCCATTCATTTCTTTAATCATTCTTTTAATCAAAGATTTTCTCTCATATCACAGACAGAAAAAACAGCAGGTACAATCATTTCAAATAAAAGAACACAAATTATTATAATGAATCCCTTAATCAAAAATGCTATTAGCAATTACTTCTATATCCCCAGATAAATCCAGTTTTCTCTCATCAATCTTACATTTCATCATGTCATGAATTATAACATTTAGATTTTCCAATGATTTAACATATTTAATATAACTACATGAAGCAAAAGTTTTATAGGTTTCATAAACTTTATGGTGATTATTTCCAATCACAATACATGGTGTTTCTGTTATTATTGAAAAAATCATTCCATGTAGTCTATCCGTAATCACCAATTGTGATTTTCCAAAAAGCTTAAATTTTTTCTCCAGTATTGTAAATCTTATTTTTGATTCAAAATCATATTGAACACAAGTATCAGTAACAAATACATTGTCAGAACATTGCTCACATATAGCAAGAATACTTAATTTATCTTTTGTGCATAGTGTACTTTCTTTATCCGACCTCAAGCATACTATTATTCCTTCTCTATTTGTTGCACCATAATTAGTAGCATCATATAATGAAACAACATCGTGAAGTTGTTCTATTCTGCAATCAAAATACCCTTTCATTAACTCATAGGATTTTGCATCCCTGGCAAATATTGTGATATTATTACAAGCATTAATAGTCTTTATATCTGCAACTAATTCTTTTTTACCTTGCTCATCATTTGAATAGAACAATGTTTGTGGCATAATTATTATTCTATTGTTTCTAAATTCATTTAAAACCTTACGTCTAAAGACTTCAGCAAATTCATAAAGATTGCCAAAGTTCCCACCTCCTTGACATACTATAACATCTCCGGCACGTATGCATTTTTTCAGTGAGTTTATAGCCCTGTCTGTGCCCCATCCATCAATAATAAATAATTGGTAATCGCTATGTTCTTTGCATTTTGATTCAATTATGTTTTCTGTTGCATATGCTATGGCATGATCTCCCAAGTTATCAAAACAAGGAAGTTCAAAATATATTATTCTCTTTGTTTTCCCCTTCGCTAAAGTAAAATCAAAAATGTTATTATAATGACAAAACTTTTTGCGAATTTTTCTTATATTTTTAACACAATTCAAATAAGCATTTTTGCTCTTAAAATATATCTTATAGGCAGTCTCATCCAACAAATAAATATTAACTAACCCTTTATCTTTTTCAGAAATTAGCTTGTTATTATAAAATTCATTCGCATTATTTTTTAAATATAATTTTGTTTCCTTAATATCATCCTCTGCAGAAACTATATATCCACTTCTTATATCAGAATAAAGGTATGGTAAAAGTTTTGACATAGAAAGCTCATATAAATCTTCATATCCTTTAGTTTTAAAGTATGATGCCCTTTCCTCCTGTCCTATACATGTTGCATGGCATCCTTTATGCCATGTAGCAGTTGAAGAATTAAAGGAAATTCCACCGTCCCTTATTAGGTAAAAATATAAATAATCAGGTATTTTAACAATTCTCTCTACCTTATCAAAAAGATAATAAGTAGTAGCTATGTCCTCATAGTTTCTACCGTCAGGGTATCTAACACCCTCGAATAATTCCGCCTTATATAACTTACCCCAAGCATAATTTTTTACTTCTTCGTCTTCAACAAGTTTTATCAAAGCGGTATGACTATCCCATATTTTCACCTCATCATACACTCTATCCTTTATTAAAAGCTTATCTTTAAATTCTTCATAATGAGAGCATATAGAAATCTGTGCATTATCTTTAATTGCAGCTTCATATAGCCTCTTGATCATATCAGGGTGAACATAATCATCACTATCAATACAGGTAACCCAACTGCCAGTAATCATATCAAGTGCAGCATTCCTGGCACTTGAAAGTCCACCATTAGTCTTATGAATTACCTTTATTCTGTTATCTTTTTTTGCATATTCATCGCAAATTATGCCACATTTATCAGGCGATTCATCATCAATAAGAATGATTTCAAGATTCCGATATGTTTGATCAACAATAGATTTCAGACATTTCTCTATGTAATTTTCAACATTATATATTGGTACTATTACACTAATTAATTCATTCATTTTCAATTTGTTTTTTTTGCCATTTCCAGATATATGTCTTAGCCTTCTTTATTAGGTTTTGAGCTCCATCAGTTCTATAATAGGCTGCAATATATATTATTATATTAATCGCTCCAATCAAAATTGCTTTAATAATAAGCATAGTCCAATTATTAGGCTTGAAATTATCGCAAATTAATTTCCCAAAAAATATTGCAGCTATAGTAAGAAAAATATTAGCAAAAATCTGTTTATAATATTTAATTGCGCTCTGGTTAAAATACTCTCTATACAAAAGCTTTGGCTCATACCAGCAATATGTAGTCAATCTTGCTATTGCTGAAGCAAATATTACACCTGCTATTCCCAGAATTCGTCCCAGTATTACTGATAGCACAATATTTTCTATTGTAGCAAGTAGCATAATATACTTAGTTTTTTGATATAGTCCTGTAGCATCTCTATATAGCCAAAGTGGCTGCAATATACATGAAAAAAAGGTGTTCAGTGTCACAGCTATAACAAGTATTTGAGGTAATTGATAATCTTCGCCAAGCCATACTCTTACAAAATCATCTGCTAAAAGGGAATAGGATACTACTATTATTCCACATAGTATAAAACTAATAGATTGTATAGTCTGAAACACACTATACTTTTTTTCATAATTTTCTTTAGCAATTACATTACCTATGCTAGCTGTCATAGCTGAAAATACTATTTGCTCAATTAAGAGAAGCTTCTGGCTAAGCATAAGATAATTGGAATATAGACCAACTGCAGCAGTACTTACAACAATCGATATGATAATATTGTCTGTAGCACTAAATACCGTAGTTGAAATTTTATAAATAAATACAGATTTCATATTCTCTATGATTCTGCTTTTAAGTACTCCATCAACTTCTTTATCAGCTTTTACATGTTTAATAAATGGGTATTCCTTTTCAGCTTTTTTTGATGTAATCAAATTATTTGTTATACCAATTGCTGTTCCTATTCCAAGATATAATATATAATTTTTAAATATAATGAGGCTTAACATTTGCAGAACGACCTTAATAAAAATAGAAATCATCCTGATATTTACTACCATATAGTCTTTCTGATCGGCCGTCAGTAGAGTAGTCTTATAAACAAAAAGGTAAGATGTCACCACTCCTGCTAATGAAAATAAATAGTATATTTCTAAATTGGGAATATTTTTTTCAGTATTTACAATAAGCCTTAAAAATGGTATACAACAAAGTCCCAAAATCGCAACAGCTGCAGCAATGATATTATATACTTTGTTATAAAATGCAACTAATGAAGCTATTTTTTCTTCATCACGATCTGCAAGTGGCTTATAGAAACTGTATGCCATGGCTGTAGAAAATCCCAAATCAGCCAAAGATAACAAAGTAAGGACATCACCAAATATACCATTTAACCCCAGATATTCATTTCCTAGAGTTCTTATAAATACGGTTCTTGAAAAAAAACTAAGAATCATATTCATAATCTGATACAAAAAACCAGTACTAATATTCTGCAATGTTCTTTTAGACCTGCTAACTCCCATACTAAATTTCACCTATCACCTAAAACCAAGATTTAGTCTATGGTATATGTCCAGTATCCTATTCTTAGAAGTAGCCATTATAAGTTCCCATGAATATACCCTGACTATTTTAATATTACTCATTTGTTTCATCACCTTCTTGAATTTCTTCTCCATTTGGTTCAGCTAAATCCGGGGCATCTGCTTCTTCCGTAGCATTCTGCATTTCTTCAATATTTGCATTATTATTTGTAATTTGCATAGTTTCCCCCTCTGCAGATTCTCCTTCTGCATTTTCTTCATCCATGGCTACAGCATCTATTGTATTCTGATCCATATTATTCTCGATATTCTGAAATTCTTCACCCTCCTGAAGAGTTTCGTCTTCATCTCCCTGAAATTCTTCATTATCCTCAATAGTGGATTTTTCTGCTTTTTTCTTTCTTTCCATTTCTGCATGTAATTCTCTTGCCAACTGAAGATTTCCACCATTCGCCGTAAACTCGTCAGTATACTTTTTTATATATTCCGTGCGTTCCTCAAAAAAAGCTCTTATATTATCAACCAAAACTGTATAAACTTTATCTGATGAGCCTCCATAAAATCTCGAGTATGATGCCAATGCAGGTTTTTTTACAAGCTTAACAACTTCATCAATACTGGCTGTACACTTTTCCTCTGTAAATATTTCAGAAATTATCTTGCTCATTCTGTCATTAAATTGTTTGCAGAATTCTTCATTCATAAGTAGTGATTGTAATAAAATATCTCCCCGTATACCTGACTGCAAATATGAATTAATTGTCGGTGTTTGCTTTGATGAAAGATACATAGTATTAGACATATCGCCACATATAAATCGCCATTTCCCATCTGCTTTTCCAGTTCCATTGTTATCAGCTGTTCGCCAGGCCGTTCCACCATATGAGCTGAACTCAGAATTTCCCACATAAATATTTAAGCCTACAAAATCAATATAATTATCTATATCCATCAAAGACTTGATATTCTCATAGTTTTCTGCCATAGATAAATCGGTATTCGTTGCATATGTATAAAAATCCCAAAAGTCATCTGTGTATCCTTGCGCATTATGAAAAAGTATTTCCTTTCCAGCAACACCAAAATTACGTACTATATACTTTTCATCAACGTATGCAGTGAGGTTATATAATCCCCAATACTCTCCATCAATGAATAAGACACACGGTTGACTATCAATAGTACCAATTTCCATGTCCTTAACTATAGATTTGAAAATATGATTTCTCACTTTTAGAACATTGTCATCATAATTCTGTTGAAGCTTCATCTTTCCTAATGATGAAATATAATTGATAACGCCTGATCCCTCAAAGTCTGAATAATCATTTTCTCCAAGGTCGAATTCCAAACCTTTTTGCTTGTCGTAACAGGAGGAATCAGCTAAAATGCTCATGTCCAAGTCAGATTCAAAGCTTTTTCCTTTATTAGCCTCATAAAACTCCACTTTTGCTCTCTTTTTTTCGCCAGAGAGATAGTTTCCATAACTTCCTGCCTTCAAATCCTGAATCAGTGCATCTTCCCTAGCTTTTCCTGCAATATATATACCATCTTCATAATCAAAAAGATTTTCCGGGTCTATAGTAACGGATATTATAGGCAAATTAAAATAATCCGTATCTTTCGTTAATCCAATAAAATATGATTGGCTTGCTTCCTTTGTGACCTTTCCTGTACCATCGACTGCAATTGCCCTAACAATCATTCCTGCATCGACAGTTCTTGGAGAATAGCCACTACTTAATCTGTTATATAGCCCTTCCTTTGCATATACATAATTTGATCCTGATTTATTACTGATTTTTATTTCTGAATCATAGACATCAGATTTATTTGTTGGTCTCGTCCCATCTACCGTATAATAAATGATTTCACCTTCATCTGCTCCAAGCTCCAAAGAAAAGCTTTCATCATAGAATCCTCCCGGTGCAGAAAAAGAAATACCATTATATTGAACAAACTTAAGCTCTTTAGCACTATTTATTTTTCCCTTTGATGGCGCAATATAGCCCCATTTATTAGTTTCATCATCTGCTAATCCATAGCTTTGTTCAGGTGTAAGTTTGGGAATGATAGTAGATATCAATTGTTTACCATCTTTATTATATATAGACAATACATTAGAAGAATCGCTTCCCGGATTAACGCTTATATCTACCGCAAAATAGGCATCTTTTTTTAATTCTATATCATCTTCTACTTTAGCAACACTTCTACCAGATACAAATATTTCAATACCTGACAAATTGATTTTTTCAGTTCCGGCATTATGAAGTTCAACCCATTTTTCTCCGCTAACTTCAGTAATCTTCAGAAACTCATCAGCTCCACTATTTTTACCTACTAATAATTCTTCAGCAGTTATATCCCTGTTCTTTTTAAGTGCCTCTGATAATAATCTATCGCGGTTTCTTGAAATAAGAATTATTAATAGTAAAAGTATTAGAGATATTGCGCTAATTATAATAATTATTAAATCTTTTTTATCTATTTTTTTATTATCATTACTTCCTTCTTCTTTTAAACTCATTTTATTTTTCTCTCTCTTTTCAAAATAACAATAAGAATATAACCTAATGTAGCTCCAACAGTTGTTCCCAGAATATTCATGATAATATCAGTCACTTCAAAAGAGCCTGTTCTTGTAATGCGCTGTAAAATTTCAATAAAAAAACTGCTTAGAAATCCTGTGAGCGAAGTCATTATCACTATTCTAAAAAAAAATTCCCTTTTTCTATACAAGCTAAGAATAATTCCCCAAGGAACAAACAGTAGTATATTGAATATGCAATAAATTATCTGATTTTCTGAATAAATAGCACTCCTCGAAAAACCAAGATTTAAATGCGTATATATTCTTTCAGACTTCGAACCAGGTTCCCTTCTAAAAATCGTGAACAATAGCATAATGCATGCAAAAACCATCGTAAAATATATAAGCACAATTCTTTTATACGGTACAGACTTCTTAACATATAAAACATATCCCGGAACAAGTACTATAAGAGCACATGCAAAAAGTATGATTAAGAAATCACTTATATATATACCCGTAGATTGTTCAATAAAAAGCCAACTAATTCGCTGAATAATGTCATCAAACATTTTATAACTCCGGTAAGGGTGTTCCATTCTTTTGAGCAAGTGAATACTCGTAAAACGGTATGCGCTTTTTCAACTTATCGTATCTATTTCTTCTGACTAAAATTTGAACAAAATCAAATGCTTTTTGATTACTCTTCAAAGCTTTTTTTATTCTGTTCTTCATACTCTTCGAATCATCCGCTTTGATTCTCCACTCTCCAGCACACAAATGTACTGCATAATGTTTTCCAAAAAGAGACCCTATTTCAAAATATTCCTTAGGATAGATAACAAAATCTCCTAAATCTTGAAATTTATTATTCAAAATAAAACTAGGATAGTGCTTTAAAATATAATAAGTATAGTAATAATTACTTGTAGCATAACCATGAACGTAAAGTTTTTCATCCTTCCATTCAAATATTTTTTTCTTATCTATAGATTTTTCTTTAACTATTACAGTCCTGTCGTACATATCCAGAAGCCCCTTTATAAGAGGATTTCCTTTTTGACTTCCAATAATTGCAGAACCTACTGAGCAATCAAAAATAAAATTCAAAAATAATTTATGTTTTAGTAATTCATCAAAGCTCCTGTTCACCTTAACATCTGTATCTAGGTAAATCCCGCCATATTCGTAAACTGCCTTAAGTCTGTAATAATCTCCAATAAATCCCAACTGCCTGTCCTTATATGTATTTCTAACAAAATCATTTTCAGCAAAACTGCAATTAGATTCATCCCATCGCATTATGGTATATCCCTCAAGCCTTTCCCATGATTCAAGACATTTTCTTAAATCCTCCGGCAAAGTTTTACCTCCAAACCAGCAATAATGGATTATTTTGGGAATATTATTACCACTCTCAACTTCTATATTTTTAATAATACTGATATCAGAAGTTTCCCTGATTGATGATGACATCGTAAAAAGTTCCTTTCCTTCTAAGTCTTTCCTGATCAAATTTTATACTCAGTTTATGTATTCCTGTCTTACGTGTTAACATTTTATATTTATATGGATCATAGTTATCATATATATATGTAGCTAAAATGTGAGCATCCACCTGGCTTATTATGGGCATTGCCTCGCATTCTTCTTTATAATAATCATTTGCTATGCTTCCTAATATATGGAGGAGATAGTAATTAGAAATATAGTTATGCTCCTTCCAATATGCATACATAAGTTGTTGTAATAAACAAAGCAAATTATTATTGGAAGTACTATGCATAAACCAACTGTTATATTCCATAATCTCAGGATTAAATCCAAAATAATAAAAGCTAAACATAAACAATGGTAAATTATCTATCTCACTTATCAGTTCTCCATCAGTCATAAAAACTGAAGCATCAATCCAGTATCCTCCATACTTATTTAAGAGTTCTAAGCGAACTAAATCTGAAAACATTGCATTTGTAATAATGCCTTTCTCTCTCTTTTGAATTATATAATCCGGTAGTGTTACATAATCATAAATATTATTTTCATCTATAATGATAAATTTCTTTTGAGCCATTGCCTTTTTTTGGCTTTCAACACATTTCTTCACAATATCTGGCGCATTATTTAATCCCTGCAGCCACATAATCCAAACAGTATTACTGTTTTGCTTTTTTTCTTTTTTCTCCCATATCCTTTCTTGTATACATTGATTGAGATATTTGTTCTTATATCTTTTATATAAAATCATCCTATGTTTTTGCCCGACCATAACACTGTACAAAAAATGTGTCTTTTCATCGTTGTACTTTACTTTAAGCATAACCTGGTCATATATAGTTCCAAGAAGCATACCATCTTTAATTCTATTTATCAGTTTATTGTCACTTTTTACCATAGTATAGATTTCCTATTATTATAATATTTTCCTTTTTCAGATGGGATATAGGGCTTCTTATCACAGCAAATATATATCGCAAATAATATGTATAAGTATTTAAGTGTTTGTAAAGAATCCGCTATCGTTAGATGATAGCAATATGACACCATTCCAACAAACATTGCTCTGACAATTGCCGAACGTGTTTTAAAAATATCAATCACCATTTTTATTCCCATATAAGCCAAATAAAATTGATATGAATACATACCTGGGTAAGCATATCTTACATATTCTGCTATGTAGAAGTTATCTATAGAAGCAACAACTTTTCCATCTACAAGGCTTGTGAAACTTCTTTTTCTTCCTATACCGAGAATTGGATTAAGCCATTGTACTTTGAATATTCTTTTTAATAGTTCTCTATACGCTTTACTTTGGATAAGTTGCTGATAATTTGCTCCATATTTTATTGAATATTGTGTCTCAAAAATCGAATCTACAAGGCTAGTTAATTGAAGTAAAATATACTTGCCTAAAGGAGTTGTTTGTGTAGCAAAAGTAACTGCAAAAAAAACAATCAATGAAACAGTTGTAATCAGTAAATTATTTTTTAAATACTTACGATCCGATAGAAAAAGCATAAGTGCAAGTTCTACAAACATAATGCCCAAGCTTGACCTTGATCCAGTATTAAAAATATTTACTATTATTCCAATAAGCAACAATGGTCTTCTGAAAATATTAAATTCATTTTTTTCAACATCATATCCAGCAAAAGGCATCATAGTCATCAGCATAAGTCCATAGCCTAGTGAATGACCACAGTTACTCATAATACGGTAATGCCCACCTCTGATATACCTACCTGTATATATTCCATCAATTGTAACAAGATATGAAAACGGTGATTCCTGGGTAAAAGATTCAACGAAACCAAGAATAATGATTAAATAAACAAATGCTATTATCAGTTTTACAGTTTTATCAACTCCTACAGAATCCTTTATTACATATATCAGCAAATACATTTCAAGAATCTCTATCAACGGATTTAATAGTGCATTAAAATCAACTCGTAAAACCATCGTGTAAAAAATAACTATCAGATAGGGTAGTAATATAGCTGACATTTTTTCATTAAATATCATATCTATAAAGGCATGCAGCCTGCCATAATCCAAAGCAATAAAAATAAGCAATATAATAATGCTAATTCTTACAATCGTAAGATCAAATATCGGATTTGGAACCCCAAAGTACTGAGGCATTACATAGAGAATAAAGATGTAAAGTATAGAACATCTATAAAAAACAACTTGTTCTCTTGGAGCCTTAATATATTTACTTGAATATTCCAGTTCACTATTTTTTGATATCATTATCAATCCTTACTTAATTGCCATTACAAGTTCTACGGGTATAGATCTCTTTTTGTGATAACAGTCTGTGTACCCTAATAAAGCTAAAACATTATGCACTTTCCTATTTTTTATAAGTTCAATTCTCAAGTTGGTAGCAAAAATATGTTTTTTTAAGAGCTTTACTTTATAGCTTTCATTTTCAAATTTATCCATTACAAATCTAAGTGTTTGCTCATGACTTTTCTTTAATTCAGTTAAATACTTTAATCTTTGCTCTCTTTTATGTTCTTTATGGAGAGTCACATTATCAGAATGAAGTCTTCTCCTAAGCGTAATTGTATGCAAAAAATAAAGCCCTTCCATAGAGAGAGCCAATTTCCATACATATTCATCATGTGCCCAACCCTCATACCAATATTTATCTATCTTATCAAGAAAACTTCTTTTCATAGCCATGGTACAACCCTGACAACCAATAAAAAGATTCTCGGAATTAAATTCAAGTTTCTCAATGCTGCCATCATTTCTGAATTTTGCAAGTTCCCACCGTGGAACATCCGGTGCATCTTCAGAACATTTAAATGGTTCAAACTCAGATCCTATCATCAATGCTTCAGGAGTTCTTTCCAATGCACTAATCATTTTCTCAACCCGGTCATAGAACCATATATCATCCTGATCACAGAAAAAAACATAATCACCTTTAGTTTCTCTTAGTGCTCCAATAAAGTTGGAAGCATATCCAAGATTTTTATCATTAACCTTGAAATCTATAGTTTTCTCCAGCTTGTTTTCAACAATAAACTGCTCTATTATCTTAGCTGTTCCATCCGATGAAATATCATCCCGGATAATAATTTCATCAACCGGAAGACTCTGATTTATAATTGACCTAAGTTGATCTAGTATATACTTTTCACCGTTGTAAGTAGCCATTGCTACAGAAATTCTTGGTTTCATCCCACCATAACCTTTGATAATATCTTTGCGTATATTCCACAATCAAATCTATTTACTGATTTAATATATGCACCAATCTTTCCATTAAAATATTTATTTTCCCTATAATCAGGAAACGACTTCTCTACAAAGTTAAATGTCTTACCATACAATTCATGTCGCAAAAAAGTATTACTAACTCTACCAATCCTGCTTAAGTTGCTGCAAAATGCAATCTTTACACAGAAATACTCAAGTTCATCCTTATACATTTCAAATAAGTTCTTTTTCTTATAAAACTGTATAACATCCTCAAAAACGTTAAAAATATCTCCCACTTTTGAATTAGTATTAGATGTCATTGTTGAATTTTGTCTTACACTGTAATAAACGAGCTTCTCATCAAGATACGCATGTTTTTGTATAAAAGGAATCAATTTAATATAAAAAGATGTATCTTCATATATCATCTTCTCCGGAAAAAGGACTTCCCCATTTACCAAAACTTCTTTCTTATACAGCTTATTCCAGGGTGAAACCTGCGGATCTATAAAAAGTTCTTTGACGTCCTTATGGGATGATATCTTGCCTCTTGTACCTATTTCTTTATAAACCGGTTCACCATCTGCATCTATATCACCGGTTTCCAGCATGCTATGGTAGTGGCATTCAACAAGATCTGCATTTTCTTTTTTAGCCAGTTTTAACATTTTTTCGAACATCGATTTGTCAACATAATCATCAGAATCTGCAAAGCCAATATATTCACCGCTTGCCATTTCTATTCCGAGATTCCTTGCAGAAGCCTGACCACCATTTTCTTTTGAATAGATTTTTATTAGTTTTGGATACTTTTCTTTATACTCTTCAAGAATCTCCAATGACCTATCAGTTGATCCGTCATTAACTGCTATTATCTCAAATTCATTCTTTGGCAGTGTTTGATTTGTCAGTGCTTCCAGACTTCTTCTTAAATATTTTTCTGTGTTGTACACCGGCATTACTACGCTTACCATAATCCCCACCATTTACATAATCTCTATGATTATAATCTTCAGAATTAACTGAAATTCCGTTATAAACAAAACCGCAAACATCAGCATCTACTGCTTCGAGTTTTCGTATGATCAGTTCTTCTCTTTCAAATCTGGTTGCCTGTTCTCTGATTACTACAACAAATGAAGTTGCAACATTTACAACCTCAAGGCCGTCTGATACTACGCCAATCGACGGTGTATCAATAATTATTACTTCATATAATGATTTAGCTTCATTTACAAGTTCCTTCCAATTATCTCGAATCAAAAGTTCTGTTGGATTTGGCGGATATACTCCTGTTGTAAGAACATCAAGATTCTCAATAACATCTTTGTTGATATTTAGTTCTTTTAGTCCAGCCAAACATTCACTTAATCCGCTATCAGCCTGAATATTTAATGCATTTGCAATATTACCATTACGTAAATCCGCATCAATAAGTAGTGTCTTTTTGCCCATCATTGCAAATGCTTTTGCAATATTAATACTTGTAGTAGTTTTACCTTCATCATAATCCGCCCCGGTAATAGCATAGACAGGACATTTTTCTCCTTTTCCAAGAAATAACAAATTAGCTCGTAGGTCATTATAAGCCTCCTTTAGTACAAAAGGGCTATCCTGTCGCAATATTACATCAGGCTCATCCGCCTCATTCCTATCCTCTATTTCAGGTACTACCCCGATAATTGGAATGTTAAACATATCCTGAACTTCATATAACCTTCGATAACGTGTATCTAAAAAACCTTGTATAATAAAAAACATCAACGCAAGAAATCCACCTGCAAATACTCCAATAGCAATAAAAATCAGTAATCTTGTAGATTGATAAGGTTGTGTTGGAAGTGTAGCTTCATCAAGTATCTCTATACCACCTGACTTGACTATACTGATTATCTTTTGTGGGGCAAGCTTTCCGATAGTATTCGCAATCAACATTGCGTTATATGGGTTTGTATCAACCACATATACTTTAAATACCGCAGTTCCACCTACCGAAGCAGACGATATCTCATCCCTTAATACTTCTTCATCGTAAAGCATAGGATCAAGTTCAGCTTCTTCTAATACACTTTTTAAAAAGCTGTCACTCATTAATATCTGCATATAACTATTTAGCAAAGTACTTGCAGATATAATATCTGCCGAAGAAAGGTTTATACCGTTATCTGTAATATAATCAGGACTTGAATACACATACATAGATATTTGTGCCTTATATGTTTCCTTCCTAATAATAAATCCCACGGAACCTGAAATAACCCCGCATATAAGACCTATAAGTATCATATACTTCAGTTTTGTTTTCAATATCCAGAAAACTTTTTCCAAATGAAAATTCTGAATTATAATTTTAAACACCGATTTTCCTCCACCATGAGCTTCATGCTATTAAATAAACTCATATTCTTTAAGTTTCTCCAAAAACTCAAACACTGACTTCTCACATTCCTCTTCCGAAACCTCAAATTCATTCAAAAGATTCTGAATAATCTCATCAACCGTAATCTCATCCTGAATCATATCCCAGATATCATTTCCGGATCCTTTTATCATGAAATACTTTCCAGAGTCGAAATCTATCATTACCTTTTCTCCGGAGATATCAGTTACTTTTAGTCTCTTTTTTAGTGAAATTTTTTCTTTTCTATCAATCCTCATAGTTTTAATATGCTCCCCTCCTGCTAATTAAAACTTTTACTGTTTTAAGAATAATCTTAAAGTCGAGCATAAGACTCCAATTGTCTATGTACTCTAGGTCAAGCTCAACAACCTTTTCAAAGCTTGTTATGTCATTTCGACCACTGACCTGCCACATGCCTGTGATACCGGGCTTGATGCTGATTCGGCGCCACTGGCTTCTTCTGTATTGCGAGACTTCATCGAGCGTCGGCGGTCTCGTACCAACTATACTCATATCCCCTTTTATAACATTAAAAAACTGTGGAAGCTCATCAATGCTTGTCCTTCTTATGAACTTACCGACTTTGGTTACTCGCGGATCGTTCTTAATACTGAACATGACCTCATCCATTTCATTTTTATCCATAAGGTCTTTCTTCAAACTTTCAGCATTCTCACACATGCTTCTGAATTTATATATAGAAAAGTTTCTTCCGTTCTGTCCCACTCTAGTCTGCCTAAACAATATTGGCCCCGGAGATTCAAGTTTTATCGCTATTGCTGTAATAAGCATGATTGGCAATGTTACAATGATTCCAAACAGACTGATCAAAACATCTGCCAGTCTTTTAATAAACTGCTCATAAGTATTAAGCGTAATTGTATGATACGTAATAAGCGGATACGTACCGACCGAACTGACATAACTGTTAGGTCTGTTCATCAGACGGCTTCCGTGTACATTCATTATCACCTTTACCGTAACGCCCATTTCAAGGCATATATCAATATAATCCTGTATGTTAGCGAGATTATCATTTTCATGAATCATGAAAAATATATTATCAATCTCATAATTACGAAGAATTTTCTCCAAATCAGACAGATTTCCGAGAACATTGAAAACCTTCTTCTCAAGCTCTCCTGATTTAAGTATGTATCCTACATTATCCAATCTGACACTTGTTTTATTAAGGTAATAATTGAATTTCTCATACTCTTCAAAAACACCGACAAATGCAGATTTCGGAGCCCTGTAATTAGATGTTGCTATCTGAAAGAACCTGCTAAAAAGCATATTTAGGCAAATAGTGACATAAGCCAGCAAAAGATAATGCAAATGGAACTTTCTGGCACCCGCTCCGGGATTATAAATATACATGAAAACAATTGTAGTGATTGATGCTAGAAGCCAAGATTTACTAAGAAGTTTCCAAAACCGATCCATGTAAAAGAATAGAGTGACGTCATATAGTCTGGCTTCTTTGTTAGCCAGGATATAGACTACCCCAAAAACTATAACAAGTGCAAAGCACTTTAAATATGTTGCTTCCCTGAGATAATCTCCAAATAAAGCTTTTTCAAAAACATAGACCAAATACACTAAAGCAATGTCTACGATCATCTGGGCAACATTTGTGTTCGCCCCCCTGTTACTACGATTCATTTCCCCTCAACCTTAGTCAAACATTTCCATAAAGTGCAAGATTTTCTCCTCCACATTCTCTCCCTTAACCTCGTAGGGCTGAAAATTAAATAACCTTGCCTTTTCAATATAATCTGCAAGCTCTTCAATATCGTGACAGTAAAGCACAGAACCTTTTTCTGAAAAAGCCTCTGCAATCTGAGTCTGATGGTCATCAACATGCTCGCCGAATTTGGCAAGTCTTGGAACCACAACTACAGGTTTATCGGCTTTTATACCTGTAATAATCGTGCCCACTCCCGCATGTGTAATAAGCAGGCTGCACTTTCTGATATTATCCGCATATTCTTCAGAATCCATATAACCAATATGCTTACAATATTTAGGTTTATATGTAGATGATCCGGACTGTATTAAGAATTCTTCCTTTATTACTCCGCTACCTGCCAGATCATCTACTGCCTTGATCAATCTGTTCATTTGAAATTTCTGAGTTCCCAGTGTTACAAAGATCAAGTTATATGCCTCCTTGATACGAACCATCAGAACATTTCACCACCAAGCATGGATTTGGGATAGTTTTCAAGCATATCTTCCCACTGTACCATAAAAAGGTCTGCCATATTGTAGACAAGCCTTCCAGTTAATGAAGGATTATTGACTCTTGCAAAGGACTCAATATAGATGACCTTAAATCCCAATAATTTTCCAACAACGCAAAACGGATATGCTATAAGCGCTCCTGTCGTTATTACAAACTCAGGCTTTTCCTTTGCCAGTATATGAATTGCTCTCATGAACAGCCAAATAAACTTAGGAAAAAACAAAACCTGTTTTCTGTCCATCTTAGGTACATAGTACTTCTTATCACAGAAATCCTTGATTTCAAATCCGCTTTTCTCCGTTATAAGAAAGCTATCATACTTTTTCTCAATCCCCTTCAGTTTGGATATCTCCTCAAGATGCCCACCTGATGATGCAACAAATGCTACTTTGTTCGTACCTTTCATTCAGTTTTCCCCCATAAGATATTGTATAAATTTCTTTTTACTCTCTTTATAGAAAGTTTATAATTCTAACAATATTGTAATAAATATACACCTTTACCAATGTAAAAATCTATTACACTAAATAAAAATAATACTTTTTGTCCTTTTTGCACAATCAGGCAATCATTAAACTAGTGTATTTACACAAAAGTTACAAAAAACATCGATATAACAAAACAAAGCCGGAAACGCTGATATTACAAAGGTTTTCCGACTTTGTTGTTGTCCAACAAATAACTACATTTAATTGTGTAAATCCCAAAACACTTCTAAATACTAGTATAAATGTTTTTAAATAACTCGACTGTATTAATGCCCCATGATATAATCTTTATATAGCTATTTGGAGGTTAATATCATGGGTAGAAAAGCAGAAGCAATAACACTTACAGCAGAGGAACGAGAATACTTAGAACTGCAAACACGTTCCAGAACCATTCAGGCGCAAACCGTTGGAAGAGCCCGAATTCTATTGCTTCGTGCTGACGCAACACCAATTGATGTAATAGCAGATAAAGTAGGCATCAATAGATGCAGCGTTTTATTATGCTTGAAAAAATTCAAAGAAGGTGGTGTTGAAAATGCCCTCTTCGATGCTCCTGGCCGCGGCAGGAATGCAGAGATTACAGATGATGAAAAAGCATGGATCATCAATCTTGCATGCCAAAAGCCTGTTGATTTAGGCTATGCAGCCGAGGTATGGACCAGAGCGCTGCTGACCAAGCACATCAACAAATATGCTGAGCAGGCTGGACATTTAAGGCTATCTACAATCAGCCAATCCAAGGTTCGTACAATACTTGAAGAAGCAGATATTAAGCCTAATAAGATCACATATTACTGCGAGAATCGTGATCCTGATTTTGAAAGTAAGATGCATAATGTACTTCTTGTATATAAGCAGCTTTCACTGCAGTTCGACGAGGATGGTAAACTAAAGCCATTTTCTGAGGATGGACAAGTTGTACATGTGCTTTCATATGATGAAAAGCCAGGTATTCAGGCCATTGCTACTACTTCTGATGATCTTGCACCAGATGATAAGCACAAAACAATCAGCAGAGACTACGAGTATAAAAGGCTTGGCACAGTTTCTTTGCTTGCAGGAATAGACCTGCAAACTGGCGAAGCAATCCCGTTAGTAAGGGAATCCCATAACAGCAAGGATTACATCGAGTTCCTAAAGCAGTTGGATATGAAGTACCCAAAAGGAGATAAGATTCGGTTGGTACTTGATAATCTGAAGGTTCACTCTTCCGAGGAAACAAGAAAATATCTTGCTACTGTCCCTGGAAGATTTGAATTTGTATTCACTCCCAAACATGGTTCTTGGCTCAATCTTGTAGAGGGATTCTTCAGTAAGCTTACTCGCCAAGCTTTAAAAGGAATACGAGTAAAAACCAAAGAAGAACTTGTAGCGCGAATCTATAAATATTTTGATGAGATCAACGAAAACCCTGTTGTTTATCATTGGAAATATAAGCTTGAAGAGATTGATCCCAGTGAAGAGGTTATAGTTGACACTTTGCTAGTTAAACAGTCGAGTTAATTAATAACGGTTATACTAGCTTATACTTTATTCAATTTTATCAAATTGTTTTCCGAATGAATATTGGCAATTCTATCAAAATTGAAATATTATTTTTTATAAATTTGTCTTTTGTGTAATAAATATTCATACCAGAGCTCAGAATGTCCCTTAGGGCACTGCATCCTGACTTTTAGTATTATATTTATCCGTGTCCAACAAATGTCCAACAAATTCCAACAAAATTGTTAGAATTTTAAAAATGCGCTTTTTCGCGGTATCTATGTGTTCGAATCCGTCTTTCGATATAAAAAAAAGAACTTAGAAAATTTCTAAGTTCTATTCTTTAGTAGCGAGAGGGGGATTCGATCTACGCTCCGCTTCGGTCCGCGCTAAGCGGCGGTCCCCCGGACCGCCAGCGCCCTCTCCACCGCGGGGACCCGCAATCTCTATGAGTCCTAATCCGCTTTCCGATATAAAAAAATAGAACTTAGAAAAATCTAAGTTCTATTTTTTTAGTAGCGAGAGGGGGATTCGAACCCTCGACACCGCGGGTATGAACCGCGTGCTCTAGCCAACTGAGCTATCTCGCCATCTCTATTTATTTGTTATCGTCTCTCGCCGACGACTTGATTAGTATATCTCGACAATGAATTTATGTCAACAACTTTTTAAAAATTTTTTTTAATAATTTTTTATCTTTATTTGTTGACTTGTTAATTATGTGATTTTAACATTAATTTGTACAATAAATAAATGTTTAATCGTAAGGAATTATATAATTATGATAAATATCGTTTCAGTTTTGTCCTCAAATATAGTAGGCTTTCTGCTAATGACTGTACTACTCTTTAGCAGAGGCTGGCGTATACAGACCAAGAATTCCGAAAGTCACATTATTCTGGTCATGATCCTGGCAGATATATGTGGCTGCTTTGTAGACCCTATAGCATTTTACTCAGATGGCAAGCCGGGGAAACTCTACTATTTTCTTGTGCTCTTTTCAAACACAATTCTCTTTGCCCTGAACGTCATACTCGGTCCTGCCTATATTACGCTAATCGTACGCCATATACATGAAAAGCTTTCTCAAAAACAGTTATTGATAATAAAGGCTCTTTGTAGCTGTGAGGTTATAATTCTTATTATAAACATCTTCAAACCGATTGTTTTTTATGTAGATGAAACAAGTACTTACCACAGACTATCCTTATATTGGTTCTTTATTTTAGTTGAGCTGTTTTTCCTGCTTTATGGACTTTATGTTTACCTTGTTGCGAAAAGGAAAGGCCATTTTCTCAGGTTTTTCCCTGCCTGGCAGTTTCTCGTTCCAATATTTACAGGAATGACTATTCAATCAATATTTTATGGGACATCTCTTATATGGCCCTGTGTCGGTGTGGCAATCTGCTGTATTACCGTATCACTTCAAAATGAAAGCATCTATTGTGATAAATTGACGGGCGCATTTAATCGTTATTACTTATCAGAGGTCTACGATTCAATCCGTAGAAGCGGAGGAAAATTCGGCGCTCTGATGCTTGATATGAATGGTTTCAAACAGATAAATGATGATTTTTCCCATGCCGAAGGCGATAATGCTTTGATTGCAATTGCTGAAATAATCAATAATGTAGTTGGAAATAAGGGTGTCATCATACGTTTTGCAGGTGATGAATTTATCATCATACTTGATTCACCCTCTTCACAATTTGTTGATTTAATAAAGGATCAGATCACACATGCGATTAGTGACTACAATCAATCTTCCGTTATGCCTTTTGAACTCTCTGCTTCTATCGGAGGCACAACATTTGATTTAAAAACGGACACTGAAGACACCTTTATCAGAAAAATTGATCAGTTAATGTATGAAGATAAGTCAAAGTACTACGCTGAACACAATCGCAGACGATCATGAAATCGCCTTGCCATTATTCGTCATTTTCATTATGATTATTATCAGGCCAAAATGTCATGCATGTAATCGCAAGGCTTTTGGCCTTATTTAATAAAATGCTTATAAAAGCGAGGTAAACAATAATGAGCTACGAACTTAATGAAAAAAGATTTCTTGATGAGCTTGAAAAAGAATTGTCAATCGATTCAGTCACAGGACAATATCATGAACTTCAGGATTATCTTGTAAAAGAAATTGAAGGTCTTGGATTTAAAACCACTACCCTTCGTAAAGGTGGCATTATAGCTGATATAGGTGGCGAAGGCAATCCTCTTCTGATAACAGCACACGGCGACACAATCGGCATGATGGTTCGTCATATAAATGAAGACGGCACAATTAAGGTCTGCAACGTAGGCGGTCTTTACGCTTTTCATACAGAACGTGAAAATGTTCGTATCCACACTCGTTCCGGAAAAGTTATAACCGGATGTGTTCAAAGAAGGAATGCTTCTGTCCATGTAACTGAGGACGAGCTCCGCAAGGAAGTTGCAAGCTTTGATACAAATTCATTTGTAGTTCTTGACGAGGACGTTAAGAACGCTGATGATGTCAGAAAGCTTGGAATTGAAATCGGTGACTATATTGCCATTGAACCCAGATTTACTTATGCCAATGGCTTTATCAAATCCCATTATATTGATGATAAAGCTCTGGTTGCAGTTCTTATGGAGCTTCTTCACGATATTAAAGATGGAAAAATCGAATTAAACCGCAAGGTGTATATATACATCTCTTTTTATGAAGAAATCGGCCACGGTGGAGCAAATGTTCCGGAAGACGTTGAGGATTATCTTGCTTTGGATATTGCCTGCATCGGACCCGAACAGACAAGTTCAGAGCGCAAGGTTTCAGTATTCTGCAAGGACAGCCGCTTCCCTTATAACATTGATATGACTAGAGAACTTGAAGAAGCAGGCAAAAAAGCAGGTGCTGATTATGTTCCCGATATCTTTACTCCCCACTATGGAACCGATGCGGATCCCGCACTTGTTGCAGGCTTTGATATCAGACATGCTGCCATCGGCCCCGGCACCAGAGCCAGTCATGGCTATGAAAGAACTCATATCGATGGTTTAAAAAATACATATAAACTTATGGCTAAATATGTTGCAATGTAAGCACACACGCTATTGCACCTTTCCATTTTCAGAGTGGGAAGGTGTATTTTTTTGTATTCAGAAATATCCAGCATCAACATAATTTTAAAACATAGACTATCATTATTATAGATAAAGAAATTGGTCCGATTATTTAATCAATAATTACTGATTATTCAGGGCACACCTTATTCAAATATTTGTCTATCTCAGCAAAGTTGATTTCAAGTTTTCCCTCATATATACCCATTGGTACTTTATCTGAAAATCCATAAATTGTTACTTCATCATTATCTGATATATTGTCAAACAAATAAACAAGTATAGTCTTTTGCAACGGATCAACAATCCAATACTCTTTTACTCCGGCATCCTTATATTTTTTTGATTTTATATATCTGTCCTTTCTGCCTGTTGAAGAAGACAAAACTTCCACGACAAGGTCTGGCTGTCCAAATATTCTCATTCGATTTCTTTTCGTAGGATCACAGACTATAAAAAAATCAGGTTGCAATATCGTCTTATCATCTTTGTCAAGTTGAACATCTGTCGGTGCAAGGTACGGAATACAATCGCCTTTATTCTCATCAATATATTTTCTTACAGCATAATATATCTCTGATGCTATGAGCTGATGCTCAGCACTCGGCGCACTCATCAGATAAAAACGTCCATCAATCAATTCCACCCTTATATCATCCGGGAGGAGCATATAATCTTCTATTGTATATTCCCCCTGTTTTTTTTCATTAAAATACTCCAGATTAATAGGTTCTTTTCCGTTGTAAAATGCAAAAGATTTTTCCAGATAATTATCATTTACATTTGCTTTTCTTCTATACACGTCATCTGAATTGTCTTTTAATACAGCTTCAAGTTTCCTCAATGTATCAAATCGTGGGCTTTTAGTTTCTCCATTAAAAATCTTTTGTACTGTACCAAGCGGAACACCTGAAAACTCAGCCAATTGCTTGAAGGAATATCCCAGCTCCTTCTTTCTTTTTTTCATGTCTTCTAAATTCATAAGAATGCTCCTTTTCTATAATGTATTCCAAATATGATTATATACCTCGTTTTACCGCAAATCAACCGTATCACAACCGCGTATCAACCGTTTGTAATCCTAATTCAATCGTTCAATCGTAGCAATTAACGAATCGTAGCAATTTCTGATATATCAATAAATATATTATCCTATAAAATCAGCACCACCCGTCCAACGGGTGGTTTGCTCGCCCCTATAAGGGGCTGTTACCGGACAGCGCCTAAAGACGCTGGCTTTCACTTTGTTCAAGCCCTAACGCCTTTGACTCGTCGCAGCCCTTGAAAGGGCGCTTGTAATACCGGCTACCCCTTGAAGGGGTCCTCATACTCTTTCACACTCAGTTTATCCATTGCTATATCATGTTTCTCTTGATCCTGAATGTACTTCTTTATTGTTGCCTCATTGAGGCCTACTGTACTACATAGTATCCTTCAGCCCAGAAATGTCTATTTCCAAACTTATACTTTAGATTTGCGTGCTGATCAAAAATCATCAATGCACTCTTTCCTTTTAGATATCCCATAAACTGCGATACTCTAAGCTTTGGAGGAATACTGACCAACATATGTACCTGGTCTGGCATTAAATGTCCTTCTATAATCTCTACTCCTTTGTATGCGCATAATTGCTTCAATATATCTCTTATACTCGCCTTATATTGATTATAGATTATTTTTCTCCTATACTTAGGTGTGAACACAATGTGGTACTTACACATCCATTTTGTGTGTGCTAAACTATATGACTTGTTTGCCATTAAAATCACCTTTCCTTTCGTTATAATTTAGGCTTGAACAACCACATTATAACGGAAAGGTGATTTTTTTGTATAACAAACACCGCGCACCCGCATAGCGGGTGGTTGATATTTCGCACGCTTTGCGCGCTCAACTGGGTCACGACCCATAATAAAAAGCCATCACTTTCGTGATAGCTCTTTTCTTAACATATTATTCAGATTGATTTTTACGAACAAATTGCCATACAGGATTTTGATCAATCTCTCCTACTTGAACAACATCTATATCCTCTCCATAAAATTTATGCATATACCGCAAAATAAACTGACAGTCATTTGATACATAATATGTATGATTACGCTCCAATAAAGCCTTCATGGGATTATCTATACCTGCATCTGACAAATTATTAATAAAATACTTCTGCCCATAAGCCCAAGTAGAAGTATCTACATTATGATTTAAAAATTCTTCTGATGGCAGCACTCCCAATCCCATATAATAAAATGCAATTTGATCACCCCACTCTTCCCAAATATAAAAATCATCACCTATACAGGTCTTCAAATGACGTTCATCAATTTGATTTGTTCTCGCTGTTAATGCATTATTTCTAACATCATCTTTGTTAATATTAAAGCAACTAATTATGATACCAAAAAGAGTTAGCCCTAAAAACATAGTACAAAAGACATAATAGAGTCCTTCATTATTTTTTTCATTGTTAATCTTTGATATTTGCAAAACAAGAATGAAAAGGATTGCATAAATTACCGAATACCAAACACGTAAAAAGGCTCTTCCAAGAATTGTAAAGAATAATATTATTACAAATCCTCCCAATACAGCAAATATACTTTCTATTTTTCTTACCAATGGCAGTTCGCCAAACAATATCTTAAAAAACAATATAGCGACCAGTGCACATACAACCCACACAACTTTAGATTGATAATAAACAAACTTAAACATAATGGTAATAGCAGTAAAAATACCAAATATATTTATCGGATATCTTGTAGTCGCAGCAACATCAGCCATTTTCGTTAGAGTATCTGGATTAAGACGGTCAGTATCTACCATAAACCATCCCAAAGCTGCTTCATAATCTAATTCGTCAATTCCTTCTAATTCTTTTTCAATGTCTTTCCATTCGTATACCGGAAAATCCTGAAGTACTTGTATTGCTTTATCATGTCTTAAACCATCTACATGTTCCGCAGAGTTCTCCACATAATTCTGACTAATAATCAAGGCAATAAATATTGCCACAAATATACTGAACTTTACCCAAAAGTTTTTTGTAGTTTCAGTGATTTCTCTATTCTCATATATATATGCTAATAATTCCAAAATTATAAACGGAATAAAAATCAGCGCTGATTGAATACGCCACATTGTTCCAAAAACAATAAAAGCCCCCGCTATAATACTATATATACAACTTTTGGTCTTACGATCACGTCCCAAAAATAATGTCAGCCATCCTGTAAATACAAATGATGCTGCTTGTACAGTAAAGTTCATACTATACATTCTTAAAACTATAGTTCCAAAAAGCACAAAACTTCCGCAAACCATCTTATGTATTTTATCTTTTTCAGATGTCATTGATAGATATAATAACCATGCAGTTTGTATCCATATAAGAATATGCGTAAGAAATAAATAAGCATCAGCAGTAGGAAAAAACATTGATATTACTTTTATCATTACGCATAAAATTGGATGTAAATACAAACAAAAATTTTCACTATCATATAAACAATTAGTTACTAATGATATTGTATAATTATCAACATCCTCATACAAAGGGTTTAGCATCAAAGCCATAACCCAGCTTAAACTTGCTAATATAATAGGTGCAATAATAGTTAATTTTTTTCCCCCCACTCTTGATAATTCCATACCTTATTCCTCTTATTTATTACATCATATGTATCATTAAAATACAAAAATTGTTTTTTATCAAAACGCCTTCGCTGCTAATAGCAACAAAGGCGTATATAATTACATCCTATCCGGTGCACTGAATCCAAGCAAATCAATACCGGTCTCAAGAACCTTAAGTGTTACATTAAGGAGTGCGATATAGCCACTCTTCTTATCCTCATCGGGTTCTGAAAGGATTTTTGTTGAATGATAAAAGCTGTTAAGTGCGTTTGAAAGCTCGTAGATATATGCACAGACTCTGTTAGGCATAAGATCTCTTGCAGCGCTTTCAACTGCATCGGCAAATCTTGTAAGCAGAAGCATAAGGTTCTTTTCATCTGCTGACTCTGCATTTCTAAGAAGCGCTTCCTTTACATTTCCGCCTTCCTTCTCATATTTTGAAAGGATGGACTTGATACGTACCATTGTGTAAAGGATGTACGGACCTGTATCTCCTTCGAATGAAGTAAATTTGTCGATGTCGAAGATATAGTCCTTTGAAGGCTGGTTGGAAAGATCGCCGTACTTGATTGCTGCAAGCGCAACCTTGTGTGCTGTATCCCTTGCCTCAGAGTCATCTATATCCTGGTTGCCTTCCTTGATACGGCTGTACATCTGCTCATCAATCTCAGCGATAAGTTTCTCAAGACGCATAACGCCGCCCTCTCTTGTTTTGAAAGGCTTGCCGTCTTTGCCGTTCATTGTTCCAAAGCCAACGAAGTGGAGTTCTGTCTCGGGAAGAACAAGTTTTGTCTTTCTTGCGCAGCGGAAAACCTGTGTGAAGTAGAGCTCTTGGCGCTTATCAACAACGTAGATAAGTCCTTCCGGCTTAAACTCTTCCATTCTTTGCTGAATTGTCGCAAGATCTGTTGTATTGTAAAGTGAAGCTCCGTCTGACTTAAGGATCATGCAGGGCGGAATTTCCTTAGTGTCTGTTTCCTCAGCAACGTCAACTACCAAAGCTCCCTGGCTTTCATGAGCATAACCGTGCTGTTTCATGTAATCAACCATTCCGGGGATTACGTCATGGACGTCTGACTCACCTCTCCAAAGGTCGAAATCCACGTTAAGGTTCTTATAATTTTTCTTAAGGTCATTAACAGATACGTTAAGGATATGGTGCCAAAGTGCGCGATAGCCCTTATCACCGTCCTGGAGAAGCTTTGTTGCCTCCATAGCCTCAGCCTTAAACGCCTCGTCCTCCTTGGATTTTGCGCTTGCTGCAGGATAGATTTCCTCGAGTTCACTTATTGTAAAAGGTGCTTCCTTCGGATACTGTCCCTTATGGTCTTTATCAAAATAGGGAAGATCAGGCTGGCGCTTCTTGAGCTCAGTAATAATGAGTCCCATCTGAAGTCCCCAGTCACCAAGATGAATGTCACCTGTAACCTTGTAGCCTGCATATTTAAGGATACGCTTCAAGCTCTCTCCGATTACTGCTGAGCGAAGGTGTCCTACATGAAGAGGCTTTGCAACGTTCGGTCCGCCGTAATCTATCATGAAATTAGGCGCATGCATGGGCATTGTAAGTCCAAAGTGATGCTCATGAAGCATTTTTACAATATAGCTTCTTACAAAATCCTCGCTGACCTTAAGGTTAAGGAAACCGGGCTTAACAGATTCAACAGATGAAAACATCTCGCTTCCCTGAAGCTTTTCCGCAACCGCATCTGCGATCATGAAAGGCGCCTTACCGTATTTCTTAGCTCCTGCCATAGCGCCGTTACACTGATATTCGCAAAGGTCAGGTCTGTTTGAAAGTGTAACCCTTCCAAGCTCTGCATCATAGCCGGCTGCCTCAAATGCAGCGGAAACTTCTTTTGATATAACTTCTAAGATTTTTTCCAAATTTATCTTCCTCCTAATAAAAGCATTTTATATCTGACTAACTATTGTAAGATGTCCTTTTTGTAATCTCGTCCAAAACATGCTGGTTAAAAAAACTCCTATAAACCAAACATTCTTAAATTTTCTCAAAAAATCAGGAATTGTATTGAACTAACTAAAAGTAAAAATAGTTACATATTAATAAATCAAATAGCATTCTATCATATTTAGTCAATATATGCTCGGAAATAATTTTTCCATATTTATATAATTCCCTTATATTCGTTCGGGAAGACATAAATCATCACAGTTCTTATTATAACCAGCTTTCATTTTTTCAAAACGCTGCAAGGGTTCTTCCAAGGACTTCACGCCTTCCGCCCCGCCGATATTTTCAACAACACATGAGGCAACAGCGCATCCAAAGAGTCCGCAGTCTTTAAGTGAAAATTTTTCCGACAGTCCATATAAAAAGCCTGCTGCGAAGCTGTCACCTGCTCCGGTGGTATCTATCACTTTGCAGTCAGAATACGCAGGAATTTCATAAAAGGCATCTGCCGTTTTTATAATGCATCCCTTTGCACCAAGCTTTATGACCGCGCATCCGACTCCTTCCTTTATCAGAAGTTCTGCATTTTCCCGGGGAACACTTTCTCCTGTAAGCATTGAAATCTCATCATTGTTTGCAAGAAAATAATCTATATATGGAAGGCACGATCGCAAATCTTGCAGTTTTTCCCCATTCTTAGGCTTTGTCATATCTGTGAGGATAATCCTGCGTTTCTTTATTTGTCGAAACAATCGCCCCAAATTCTCCGGTTTAAGAGGCGGGGAAACAAATATGCTGGCAAAGCTTACTATGTCGGCCATTTCATCAGTGGATTTAGCGATGTCATCTTCGAAAAGCTTTCTCTGACTGCTTGCAGGATCCGTGAGGAAAAATCTTTCTCCCTTCTTGTCCACCAGAACAATATTGGTTGAGCTTGCATACTCATCTGTCATGATTGTTTTATCATGACTTACGCCATTCTCATCCAAAAAAGCGCAAATTCGATTTCCTACTTCATCGTTTCCAAGTCTTGTTATAAGCTCTGTTTTTTTTCCAAGTCTCGATAAAACAACCGCTTCATTAAGTGCATCGCCTCCAAAGGATGTCCTAATGTAGTCCATAGGCATTGACCCGGTTTCAAAGACCTCAGGTCCCGCCGCTCCTGCAAGAACATCCAGCACAGCTCCACCTATTATAGAAATTTTCACATTTTCTTTATTCATAAAATATTCTTATCCATTCAAAAATCTATTTCATCCCCGCAGTGTATATATTCTATCTGCTCTCCCATAATTTTCCTCATCTCTTCATAGGGTTCCTCGCCGGTACAATGCATGGTATAAAATTTCGTTTTAAACTTCTTAAGCTCCTCTGCAGTATTTCTGATATATTCAAGGTCATCATCAGAATAGCCATTCTTTCTAAGTGTATGGAAACCGCTGAAAACCGCATCCGGATAGTCACCATATATCTCAAAATATCTCTGAAGAATATTCGTCACACCATGGTGAGCACAGCCTGAAAAGACATATCTTTTACCATCCTGCTTTATGACAAGACACTGCTCATGAGCAAAATCATCATTTATCAACTCCCCATCTTTCTCCACAAAAAGAGTTTTATTTGTAAGAGGTGCCGGCTTTGAATTTCCTATATTTGAGAAAATCTCCAGTTCCTCATCCGGTTTGCCTTCTAAAGCATTGTCAGATATCGCATCGGAGAGAGGCTTTTGATCCAATATAATAACCTGCTTTAAATTCATTATCTCCGGATCAAGTCCTATGTATCTTGGCTCGCCGCTCCTTGTTGTCGAATAGCACTTTGAAAACGCAAGCGGATGTATAAAAATTTTTGCTGTCTGATTCATCTTAGAAAAAGGAAGGATTCCTCCGCCGTGATCGTAATGCCCGTGGCTTAAGATTACCGTGTCAACTTCAGAAAGCTCCACCCCAAGCTTTTTTGCATTTTCAATCAAAAGATCGGAAGCCCCGGTATCCATAAGTAGTTTATGCTTCTTCGTTTCTATATAAAAACAAAGACCGTGCTCCGCTCTGCAGCCTGCATTTCCTTCTGTGTTTTCTACAAGATTTACTACTCGCATTTTCCCCTCTTCCTTTTACCTAATACATCGTTCGTGAAATAACTAGCCAAATTCGAAGTATGTTTGCCCTAGAGTACAGTTTCAAAGACATTTTGATGCTTCCCTCTCCTGTCTTGAAAACTCGCAGCCACAAAAGTCCTGTCTGTACAATCCGAATTTATGAGACAGTTCAATGGAACGTTTATACCCTTCCTTTTTCTTGAAATCGGATGGAAGAAAACTCACATTATGATTTTCACCCATTTCCTGTCCAATCCTGTTTAATCTCTCAGCATCCTTAAGCGGCGATATTGTAAGGGTTGTTGTAAAAAATTCAAATCCATTCTTTGCGGCAACTTTAGCAGATTCTTCAAGGCGCAGTTCAAAGCATTTGGTGCATCTGTCTCCGCCTTCAGGGCAGCTCTCAAATCCCTTTATGGCTTTCAGATAATCGCTGACTATATAGTCGCCTTCCAGTATCTCTATTTTTCTTGCATTCTCATCGGAATTCATACCATCAAAGCAGTGTTCCTCAACCTGCCTGTTATACTCGGCAATAAGTCTTTTTTCCTCATCCACACGCTTTCTGTATTCTGTTTCATTCATAATATTCGGATTATAAAAAAACACCGTAATGGCAAAGTATTGCCTTAAATACTCCAGACAATATGAAGAACAGGGTGCACAGCACGCATGCAAAAGGAGCTTCGGATATCTGTTTTCTTCACGGAATTTTAGAATTTTCTTTTCCAGCTCTTTTGCGTAATTTACCTTATTCATAGTACTCTTTTCTTAATAAATTGTTATAGATTCATGTTTTTCCTCAGAAAAAAATTGAATCGTATCAGCCAGCTCCTTGCTTTTAAGGAACACAGAATTCTTACGTACACTTTCGATTTTGTACACCAGAAATCATACTTCAGCATTTTTATCGAAATTTTTTATAGCTCACTTGGAATTACAATCCATACTGAGATATAATTCTCATGTTATCTTTTTGACAACACTTATAAATCGAGTTTTTGATGTATCAGCACAATAGTGCTTATCACAAATTAACAACATAAATATACCACAATTTACAGGAGGCTTTCCCATGAAATTCAGACGTGCCCTAGAAAAAGACATTCCTCAGATACATGAGCTGCTAAGACAGGTCAACCTTGTTCATCATATCGGAAGACCGGATCTTTTCAAAAAGGCAAACAAATACACCGATGACGAACTCGCCGTGATTTTAAAGGATGATACCCGTCCTATCTTTGCTGCGGTTGATGAAAATGATGTCATGCTCGGCTATTCATTTTGCGTTCATCAGGAGCACCCTGCAGATGATAATCTTATGATGCCAATCAAAACTCTTTATATTGATGATCTCTGCGTAGATGAAAATGCCAGAGGTCAGCATGTAGGAAAACAGCTCTACAATTATGTACTATCATGGGCAAAGGAAAAGGGCTACTACAACGTAACCCTTAATGTCTGGACCTGTAATGAAAGTGCCATGAAGTTCTATGAATCAGTCGGCATGACTCCCTACAAGATTGGCATGGAGCAAATTTTATAAGCTTATTTTCACCCCATCAAGTATCGCTTCTGTCAATACATCACCCTCATAGGTTAATTTTAATGAAAAGAAGGGCTGCTCCGGACTACTTATAAGATCAAGAAATATCAGATCGCCTTTCCACAAATTAAGTTCGGACAGCCTGTTTTTCGGTACCCATTCCAAGGTACCTTCATCGCAGTCTGCAAGCTCACCCTCAAAATCATCAGAAGTAAAAAGACACATATAGTCTGTTACATCCTTGCTCCATGGATCCTTTTCTTCCTCTGTATAAAGACCTTCACGTTCATCTCTTATCGCCTTGGAATAAAAGGTAACAATTCCCCTGAACTTTGCAGACTTTAGCCTTAATCCTGTTTCTTCCAGCACTTCTCTTTGAACGCAGTCATCGGGACTTTCGCCGTTCTCGCAATGTCCGCCGGGGGCTATCCATTTACCTTCGTTAATATCATTCTTTTTCTTTATTCGATGAAGCATCAGATATTTATTATCCTTTTCTATGTAGCATAGAGTTGTAATTTCCATTGCCTGAATCTCTCTTTCTCTATTTTTTCAGCCGGCATATTATCAATCAGTAAATAAGACTTGTAGTTCCTTTGTACTAATATCATAGGTTACAGTAAGTCCATAAAAGCAGTTATCCGCATTCCACACAACCGTCTTTCTATTATCATAGTCTGTGTATACAGCGGCCTTTGTTCCGGCAATTTCTATATCTTCATCTGACTCATAAGTATCCGGCAATAGAGCCATATTGTTAACAAACTCAGCATTGTCCGCAATATAAAAATATGCGGAGCCGTCTTCAAAGAAATATCGTATTTCACCGCCATTATCATATATATAATAGTCAGCTTCGTCCGTCATTTTTGAAAGACTGGTTAATTCCTTAAAACTAAAACCAAGGCTCTTTACAAATTCGTCTTTTGTTTTAATATACTTTCCTGTTTTCTGAGGTTTTGTAGTCTTCTGAGTTCCTACTTTTTCACTATCTGATATTAGAGAATTATTATTTCCGGCAACTGCTGCCATATCCTGCTTTTCAGTTTCTGCAATATTCTGATCGTCGGTTGCTGCCATATCCAGCCCTTCAGTTGCAGCCATTTCCTCAGATTTTTTGGAAGCATTCCCAGCCATTTCAGATGTCTCCTCCGTCACTGCGTGCTCCTCTGCTTCAGCAGATTCTTCTGCCGCTTCTGTCTCTGCAGCCTCCTCTGTTTCAGTTGCTTCTTCATCGTCCATAGTACTCTCATAAGATTCCTCTGCCATTCCGTCATAATCGGATAAATCTTCCGGTGCCATTGCGCTCTCTGTAGACTCGGCAGCATATTCATATGAACTTGAAGTGGAATCGGATGCACTTTTATTTAAACCTACTGTCTTAATAACTCCATAGGTTCCTACAACTATCAAAGCAAATATAGCCACTTTTGAACCATACAAATATATAAACTTCAGTATCTTATCCGAATCGTTCGTTATTTCTGTTGACTTATCTGCATCGCTTTTTACTTCAGCCACCTTAGCAGTGTCCTTATTTACGTCATCTTTACCGGAGTCATCGCCGGAAAATTCCTTATCAATATTCTCAAGGATTCTGCTGCGCATCTCATCGGTAATGACTATGTTTTTCATAACTTCATTATATTTACTCAAAGTCATACACCTCCTTAAGAATAGTTTTAAGCTGCTGCCTTCCGCGATTTAGATCTGACCGGACCGTCGATTCATTTCTTTTCAGAATTTCAGCTATTTCTTTTGTAGAATATCCCTCCTCATAAAAAAGGTGAATCACTTCACGAAACTTCTCCGGCAATTGTTTAACAGCATCCCAGACGAATGCAAGGTCCTCCTTGTTTTCTGCAACAAGTTCCTCCGAAAGCTCATCCGCCCTTCTGATACCAAGATATTCTATTTTGTTTTTACTTAAATTTGCTGCAACGGTAAGGAGCCACGCTTTCTCATGATGGTCATTTTCAAATACCGGTACTTTTTTCATGTACTGAATAAGCGTGTCCTGGAGAATATCCTCAGCATCACTCATGTTATGAAGGTAGGAATAGGCGCATCTTAAAATGCTGTTACCATATTTATCAAGTAGCTCACCTGCTTTTACTGTGGGATTATAATCCAAACGTCCAGCTTCGTTCTGAGGAGAAGTATTTGTGCGAATCTCTTTTTTGTCAAAAGCTTCAGCAGATAAAATTTCATAAAGTAAGCTCTCCTTAAAAAGACCTTTCATGGCTTTATAAGAAAAACACCATCCTTCCATTCTATTTTCAAACCGGATTATCAGTTTTTTCCAAAATTCCCTGACTAACGCACCATAACTCCAAACGTAGGTCAGACAATTTTCATTTAATTCATTTTCCCCATACAGTGCTAAATTATACATAGTTCCCCTATTAACGCTCTCAAAACACGATTCAAACCGGCATTGCTTGCCTGTTCATTTAGCAATTGTTATAGTTTTTTCACACTTGATAAGTATATCACAGTTTTCTGAATTTCCTCAGAAATTAAGAAATCATGCATTATCATGTTTTATTATTCTACTTTATATACAGATAAAATCCTGATAATGTTGCACTTTTAGGCAAAACAAATTCTTCAATCAAATTTGTTATCTTTTCGAGTTTGCACACCATTCCGTTTAATGAAAAAACCATGTAGGCATTTCGCCGCCATGGTTTTTCATTCAAAAGTTAGCTAATACAAGTAGTGAACTGTAGCCGGGACCATTAAACAATAATTCTTCGCATTCCAAGATTTTGCTTACCTACAAATTAACTATCACCTACAAATTATCTATCACCTATATATTATCTATCACTTCCAGATTCTTCTTATACTGAATATAGTGATCCATTACTTTTCCATGATTTTCTCTGATATATTCGATATCTCCTGCTTTTCCGGCTTTTTCAAGTTCAAAGGCTTCATCCGCCAGTTCATCTGCACCAATCAGTCTTGATGAACCTTTCAGCGCATGGATCTTAATAGTGTAATCCTTCCAATTTTCAGAGTTAAAAAATCTGTCAAGTTCCTCTGATTTTGCAGGAATTCCGTCACGATATATTTTGAGTACCATAAGGAGCGAGTCCTCTGTTTCGCAGTGATCAATTGCAGCTGCGCCGTCTATACCCTCTATATTCTCGTACCATTTTGGCTCTTCTAAAGCCTTATCGGTTGGCAGATCAGCTTTTTCAGCATTGTCGGCAGTCCGTTCTTGTGTTTCAGCAGTATTATCAATTACTTCCTCTGTCGAATTATCATTAGAAGCCTCTTCACCTATAACATAATCCTCTGTATATTCAGGCTTATTTTTCTTAATAAAATAGTTGTCAAAGCTAAAGCTCTGCTCACCCCTCGTCATATACAAAATTCCTACCGTCCCGGGACCGCAGTTAAGTGAAATCGCAGCTGATGCCTTTTGGACAATGATGTTTTTAAAATCGTATTTGCTGCTTATAAGGTCTTTTATCCACTCAATAGTATCCTCCGGCACATCTACATAGGTTATGAAAATGAGATCAAGATTAGGATCAGCGTTCTTCGGGAGTGCATAATTTATGTAATCTCTATAGCATTTTTGCATATCACCCAGCCATAAATTATCAAGACAAAACATGCTGTTTTTTATCTTAAGAGACATTTTTAGCCCGGCTGTCTGCATAAGTCTGTTTGTCCATTTGCCCACAAATCCGTTTTTCGTCATAAAATCGGTTTCGGCAAGAATGAAGCTGCAGTGAATTCTGCTTTTCAGTTTTTCTATTTCTTCCGCAATCTTCGCTACCGGTTCATTCTGCTTTGCCATGCTGTAAGCAGCAAGAACCATAAGTCCAAGGGCACTTGATAGGTATCCCGAATCCACGACGGTAACATTGTCAAACAGGCTTGCCGCCCTGCATGCCCTGTCGTATTCATCACTCATCTTTGCCGAGAATGACAGATAAATGATCTGATGAGCTTTCTTTAATTCTTTCGCAAAGAAGTATTCGAATTCCTCTACGGTAGGAGGTTCCGATCTGAACTCTCTTCCGTCCTCGTTTATGTAACGAATGAGTTCGTCAGCATCAGCCTCTATGCAGTCATAATAAGTTTTACCCTGAGACCTTATACTTACAGGAATAGTATCGATCTGCAGATCTTTAAGAAGTTTTGTCGGAAGGTCACTGATTGTGTTAGTAGTAATGAGAACAGGAATCTTTTTGCTGTAACCTTTGGAAGTATTCAGCTCCTCTCTGTTCATGCTTCTCATTTCAGTAGCTTCTACCTTTGTTTCAGGTAAAAATCCAAGAAGCATCTCCTCAAGCTGACTTCCGGACACAGGCTTTACAAGATATCCGTCAAAGCCACAGGAATTATACAGCTTTCTGTTTTCACTTCCGGCATTTGCGGTAAGCACTATCACAGGAGTAAAGTTATTTAAACCACCCGTCTGTCTTCTTATTCTCTCAAGACATTCTATTCCGTCCATCTCAGGCATCATATGATCCATGAGTATGGCATCATAAAAATTTTTAAAGGTCATATCAAGTGCTTCTTTACCACTATGGGCAATATCTATTACCATCTTTGTTTCAGCGAGCAGCTTTTTTTCAACCTCAAGATTCATAGCATCATCATCTACAATAAGTATTCTTGCCTTTGGTGCCAGAAATCCGCTTTCGTACTTGTAGAGCTGTCCCGCTTCACCATTACTTATTATGCTGATATCTCCAACCGGTTCTTTATTGGTTATTTTTTGCCATAGTGAAACAGTAAACGTTGCGCCTTGAGTATACACACTGTTCACCGCTATTTTTCCGTCCATAAGGTCAACAAGCTGTTTTACGATTGACAGTCCCAGTCCTGTACCCTCAATCTTGCGGTTTTTCTCCTCATCTACTCTTTTAAAGACATCAAAAAGATACGGAAGCGCATCCTGCTTTATTCCGATTCCTGTGTCTGATACAGAGTACATGAGCAGTACCTGGTCTTCTTTTTCCTCCTGACGTTCCATATGGAGCGTGACAGATCCTTCATTTGTGTATTTAACCGCATTGTTCAGAAGGTTTATTAAAATCTGTTTTATTCTAACTTCATCTCCGAAAAGCTCACTCGGAATTGAAGGGTCTATATCAACGTTAAGTCTTAGGCCCTTTTCCTCAGCCCTTAGCCAAACCATGTTTACGATTTCGGCTACAGCTTCCGAAACCTTGTAATTGACAGGAACTATATCCATTTTCCCCGCTTCTATCTTACTGAAATCCAGGATGTCATTTACAAGAGCAAGCAGCATTTTACCGGCTCCCTGTATATTCAGGGAGTCCCTTCTTATTTCCTCCGAAGAGTTTTCCTGTCTTAAAATAATCTCATTAAGTCCCAGAATTGTGTTTATCGGTGTTCTGATCTCATGGCTCATTTTTGAAAAGAAATTATTCTGGGATTTATTTAATTCTTCAGATTTCCTGGTTTCCTGTTTTGCCTTATAATTCTCCTCTTTTGATACAAGGATCTGAAACCATGCCATCAGGTAACATACAAATCCCACCTGAATGACTCCTAAGAGAGAATCCATCCAAAACATTTCCCTTGTATGCGGTATAACAAGCTCAGGATAATAATAACTAAGCCCATACATCAAAATTACCAAAAGGGTCATGAGAACCAGCATTGATGCTCTCCATATCCCCGACAGGACAAGACCTATATACAGGTAGGTGAATATAAGCCAGGGAACAGCACCTCCCTCAGTACCTCCACCAAAGAAAAAGATAATAGGCATGAGTATAAATGCTACTCCTATAACGAGAAACCTCATGGCGAATCTTGCCCTTTGCTTTTTTACACCAAAGTACGTAATAAGCGGGCCAAAGATTACTATTCCTACCAGCGCAATGATCTCAACAATATTCTCACCGCAGATAATGTCACCGATAAGTGCGATTACGGCTACAGCCACTGCCGAAATAGTAAGAAGTATGAAAATCCTTTCCCTTATACTTCTGTCTGAATCTTTAATCAGTTTTAAAAAGAAGCCTTTTAATCTCATACATGACCTCCTTCGTAACTAATCATCGACTCGGGCAGAACTTTTTTCATCGTTCTCTCAAAATCCTGTATCTCGATTGGTTTAGTGATAAATCCGTCAAAACCCTCCCTAAGCAGCATTTCTCTTGCACCGCTTATGGCATTGGCAGTAAGGGCAATAACACGCATGTCTTTACCCTTATTGGAAGCCTCGTTTTTGATGATTTTCATAGCCTCAACACCATCCATTTCAGGCATCATGTGATCCATGAAAATAACATCATAGTCTGATCGTTTGAATTTCTCAATTGCCTCCTTACCGCTTGTTGCAGTATCAGTCTTCATTTTATAGTTTTCGAACAGGCCTGTTGCCACTATAAGATTCATAGGCTCATCATCAACTATAAGCGCCCTTACTCCTGTGTATACCGGTTTAATCTTCGAAACTTCTTCCTCCGTATTACCGAATCCTGTTTTTCCGTTTAAGGCCTGTACAAGCTCATAAGCATACAAGGGCTTTGGCACAACAACAACTCTGCTACCTGCAGACGTCTTAAAGCCGGGTTGCGCAGAGACTATAACCTCTATATCACGCTTACTTAAGGAGTCAAAATATGCAGTGTTTTCGGAATATTCATCGGCCCCTGTGAAAACATGGGTAAATCTTCTCTTCTCCACACTACGTTTAAATTCCTCGAAATTATTTGCAGAGTACATATTAACTCTGAGACCTTCTGCCATATTCATAGCCATGGAGGTAATATATTCCCTGACTTCCGGAACCTTATACTTTTCCGAATTGACGTAAAACAGTATATTTTTATCCCGAGAATTATCAACAGACAGGCATGGTCTGCTGTCCACTATCTCCTGTGGTATGCTTACACGGATAGCAGTACCGCTTCCTTTTTCACTTTCAATCGTAACAAAGCCATCCATTTTGTGAGCAAAACCAAACACAATTCCAAGACCAAGGCCTCCCCTTCCCGCACTTTGATTGCTGTTTTCAAGCATCTCATAGAAGCCTTTAGACGCATTTGCCATTTCTTTTCTTGTCATACCTATACCGGTATCCTTGACTTCAATGACAAGGTTTACTCCGTAATCCCTTTTGATCGTATAGATTTTTATATAAATTCCGCCTCTGTTTGTAAATGCGACCGCGTTATCAATAAGTAGTCTTATGATCTTTGCAATCTTTTTCACATCACCCTTCATGGTTGTCGGAACCGACGGCGCAAGGTCGATTACTATTTCAAGATTGTTTTTTTCATTTTGCCCCGAAATATTTATAAATCCCTCGTTTATAAGTGAGGTTATCATATATTTATCAACCTCAATACTTACAGACTTTCTCTCTATCTCGGTGTAGTCCTGTATATCCTCAATCTGTCTTGCAAGTCTTATACCCGCATTTCGTATGGCTGTTACATCATCTCTTTTTTCCTTTTTCAAAATCAGCGTAGAAATTCCCGTTACTACATTTACCGGTGTACGAAGTTCATGCGATATTCTGGACAAAAAATCATCCATACCCATAAGTGCCTGTTCTTTATCTACCTTTACATTTTCAATATTCCTGATAAAGGCAATTCTGTTTTTTATTGATCTTTTGCAAACATGATACAGGCATATCATTGCCGATACATGGAGTGCTATTCTCGAAATATTCAGGGAATTAAACTCGATAGTAGCTCTTGAAAACGCTACGGCAGTGTGGACTGCCATCAGTATCAGATATTCAACTAAAATAATCTTCAAAGAAATGATTGAATCTATCTGTGAAAAGGTCGCCATTAAAAGTGAAAAAATAACGACCATGTCAAAGAAGCTGCTCTCATGAACCCCATGAAAGAGCGCAGCCAGCATGGAAAAGACAAGAAAGAAATTATTTCTGAATCGGACATTTGCATATTGAGTGATATGTAAAAACCATATGGCAATAACACCACCTACGATAAGCGGCGGAACCCAGTATTCCCATCCTTCAGTTATGCTCTCAACTATAAGCCCAAAGCATGCGATCGTGATTACCACTATTATCGATAAATGAACTTTGGTTTCATCAAGCTGTATTCCATCTCTTTTGTCGTTCATCAGTTGCCCCCATAATGTATTTCACAAATTATTTGACACTGTAAAAACGATTTTTAATATTACGACAAATACTTGCCCAAATATAATTATAAACTTGATGAAGAAAATGATTCTTAAGAAAGAATGCATATATAATAAAATTTTTCTTATCATGAATCAGAAACAAAAATCAGACTCCTCAGAGTCTGATTTTCGTATTCTTATTATGAAAGATTGTTTTATATCTTCGCAATATCTACAAGTTCAAGTGTATCTTCCTTGTAAGCATCTTCAAGACTGGTCACAAGAGCTCTTGCTGTATCAAGAGCAGTTATAACATTAACACCGGTCTCTATTGCAGTACGGCGGATAAGGAAGCCGTCTCTGCTCTTATCACGGCCTTGAGTAGGTGTATCTATTACAAGGTCAATTCTGTGTCCGAGGATAAGGTCGATGACAGTAGGTGATTCCTGACTGATTCTATTTACCTTTCTCGCCTTAACTCCGTTTTCATTTAGTGTATCAGCTGTTGAACGTGTAGCATAGATTATATATCCAAGCTTTTCAAAACGTCTGGCAATATCGATCACTTCGCCCTTATCAGAATCCTTAACAGTGATTATCATCTGCTTATGCTTGGGAAGTCTGATACCTGCTCCGAGGAATGCCTTATAAAGTGCCTCACTGTAGGATTTACTTATTCCTAGACATTCACCCGTACTCTTCATCTCAGGTCCAAGGCTGATCTCAGCTCCTCTGATCTTTTCAAAGGAGAATACAGGCATCTTGATGGCAATATGCTCTGCTTCCGGCTGAAGTCCCGGTTTATAACCAAGATCTACCAGCTTCTTGCCCATCATTACCTGTGCTGCGAGGTCAACTATCGGTATACCTGTTACCTTACTGATGTAAGGTACTGTTCTTGATGATCTGGGGTTTGCTTCTATGATGTAAACCTCATCACCTACAGCTATAAACTGAACATTTATCAGTCCGATTACATGAAGGGCTTTAGCAAGTCTCTCAGTATAATCTGCAATGGTCTGCTTTACTTTATCCGAAAGTGACTGTGCCGGATAAACTGAGATTGAGTCACCTGAGTGGATACCGGATCTCTCAATATGCTCCATGATACCGGGAATTACGATGTTTTCTCCGTCGCAAACCGCATCTACTTCAGTCTCAACACCCTGGAGATATTTATCTACCAGAATAGGATGGTCCTGTGCAATTCTGTTTATTATGTTGATGAATTCCTCTATCTCCTGGTCTGACAAGGCAATCTGCATACCCTGTCCTCCAAGCACATAGGAAGGTCTTACAAGTACTGGATAGCCAAGTCTATTTGCAACTTCCTTTGCCTCCTCAGCTGTATAAACAGTTGCACCTTCAGCACGCTTTATTCCGGTCTCTTCAAGAATTCTGTCAAAGATTTCTCTATCCTCAGCAGCATCAACATCCTCTGCCTTGGTTCCGTAAATCTTTACGCCCATTTTCATAAGGTCCTGTGTAAGCTTGATCGCTGTCTGTCCGCCAAACTGAACTACAGCTCCGTCAGGTTTTTCAAGTCTTACAATGTTCTCAACATCCTCCGGAGTAAGTGGCTCGAAGTAAAGCTTGTCAGCAATATCGAAGTCTGTTGATACCGTCTCAGGGTTATTGTTGATGATTATCGTTTCGTAGCCTTCTTTTTCGAATGCCCATGTTGCATGCACCGAACAATAATCGAATTCAATACCCTGACCGATTCTAATGGGACCGGAGCCAAGTACAAGAATTTTCTTTTTCTTTTCGCCTGATGCTTCATCCTTTTCAAGTGCTTCATTCTCCTCATCCGCATCGCTGTAAACGGAGTAATAATACGGTGTTTCGGCAGCGAATTCCGCAGCGCAGGTATCTACGAGCTTGTAAGCAGCTTTTATTCCGTAGAAATCTCTCAAAGCCTTTATTGTATCAACCGAGAATCTTGTAAGTCTGCTGATCACCTTGTCAGGATACTCGAGTCTCTTAGCCTTAAGAAGTGTGTCATAGCTTATAAGCTTCTTAGCTTCTTCAATCTCAGGAACATTTTCCTCTGAAACCTTGTGACGGGCTATTGTGCTCTTCTCACCGATCCTAAGAAGCTTAAGCTCCATCTTGATCAGCGTGTGAATCTTATCTATAAACCAGTGGTCGATCATGGTGATCGCATGGATCTCATCATGGCTCATACCGCGGCGAAGTGCTTCGGCGATTACCCAGATTCTCTGGTCATCAACAACTTCAAGACGGCTCCTTAGTTCATCATCATCAAGCTCTGAAAAATCATAGCTTGTAAGGCAGTCAACATGTTGTTCAAGTGAACGTATGGCTTTCATCATTGCACCTTCGAAGTTGGTGCAGATACTCATAACTTCACCTGTGGCCTTCATCTGAGTTGTGAGTGTACGTTTTGCCGTAATAAATTTATCAAAAGGCAGTCTGGGGAATTTTACTACGCAGTAATCAAGTGTAGGTTCAAAGCTTGCGTAGGTTTTTCCCGTGATAGCATTTTTAATCTCATCAAGTGTGTATCCAAGCGCAATCTTGGCAGCAACCTTGGCAATGGGATAGCCTGTTGCCTTTGATGCAAGTGCTGAAGAGCGGCTTACTCTGGGGTTAACCTCGATTACACAATACTCAAAGCTTGTGGGATGAAGGGCGAACTGTACGTTACATCCACCTGTAATCTGAAGCTCATCTATTATGTTAAGAGCAGCACTTCTAAGCATCTGATATTCTTTATCAGTAAGTGTCTGTGAAGGAGCAACTACTATACTGTCACCTGTATGAACTCCGACGGGATCGATGTTCTCCATGTTGCAGACAGTTATACAGTTTCCTGCGCTGTCACGCATTACTTCGTACTCGATTTCCTTCCATCCGGCTATGCAGCGTTCAACAAGTACTTCGTTTGCTCTTGAAAGACGAAGTCCGTTTTCAAGAATTTCTTCACATTCAATTCTGTTATGAGCAATTCCGCCGCCGCTTCCGCCAAGAGTAAAAGCAGGACGAAGGACTACGGGATATCCGATTTTTTCAGCAAAGTCAACACCATCATCAACGTTGTGTACAACAAGAGAAGCTGCACAGGGCTCACCGATTTTTTCCATGGTGTCCTTGAATTCCTGACGGTCCTCTGCCTTCTTGATAGTCTCGGCTGTTGTTCCAAGGAGCTTTACTCCGTGAGAAGCAAGGAAGCCTGACTCTGCAAGCTCCATACCAAGGTTAAGACCTGCCTGTCCTCCAAGTGTGGGAAGAACACTGTCAGGTTTTTCCTTTTCAATGATCTGCTCAAGTACCTTAACTGTAAGAGGTTCAATATAAACCTGATCCGCAATATCTTTATCTGTCATGATGGTGGCAGGGTTTGAGTTAACAAGGATTACTTCTATTCCCTCCTCCTTGAGTGACCTGCAAGCCTGAGTACCTGCATAGTCGAACTCAGCAGCCTGACCGATTACAATCGGGCCGGAACCTATGACCAGAACTTTTTTCACATCTTTATTTTTTGGCATTTTTATTCCTTCCTTAGATCTATCCACAGTTTTCATAAACGATTTGAAACTATCGCTTTTACTTATTCGTGCGCATCATTCCAATAAATCTATCGAATAAATATCCGCTGTCCTGAGGGCCGCAGCAGGCCTCGGGATGGAACTGAACCGTAAATATGTTTTTACCTACATATTTTAATCCTTCGTTTGTTCCATCGTTTACATTTACAAATGCAGGTACAGCAACATTTGGATCAAGCTTATCCGTATCAACTACATAGCCGTGATTCTGTGATGAAATGTAAACTCTTCCTGTTTCAAGATCCTTAACCGGGTGATTTCCACCGCGGTGTCCGTACTTCATCTTGTACGTATCAGCTCCTGTAGCAAGCGCCATGAGCTGATGTCCCAGACAGATGGCAAAAATCGGCACATCCGATGCATAAAGCTTTTTGATTTCCTCAATAACTCCGGTGCATTCCTTCGGATCCCCGGGGCCGTTACTTAACATGATTCCATCCGGGTTATCCTTAAGCATTTCCTCAGCTGTGGTATCAAAAGGATAAACTGTTACATCACAACCTCTTGCAGCAAGTGATGCGGCGATGTTATCCTTTGCTCCCACATCAAGAAGAGCAACCTTTAGTCCTTTGCCGTTAAGCTCCTTTACAATTGAGGGACGCTTTTCTCTCTTAGACAGATCTCCTTTCAGAGATGCTTCATAATCATTTTTATTGAAAACCGCACTTCCTGAAATCGGTCCGTTGTCAGCAAGTTCTTTACTGCCTGCGATGTTTTTCTTTTCCTTACAGGATACCTTTTCAACAACTTTTCCTGTGGTATAAGCCTTAAGTTTCGGTATGATTTCATCGAGATTGTAATTTTCATTGGTAGTTATCATGCCGTTCATTGTTCCTTTTTCACGAAGGATTCGAACCAGCTTTCTGGTATCTATTCTTTCAATTCCGGGAATGTCATATTCTTCAAGAAATTCCTGGATAGTCATGTCACAGCGGAAGTTGGATGCTACATCCGAAAGCTCTCTGACAATGACTCCGTCAAGCCAGATACGTTCAGATTCCATATCATCTCTGCAAACACCGTAATTACCTATAAGCGGATAAGTCATGCATACTGCCTGTCCCGCATATGACGGATCGGTGAACACCTCGGTATAGCCTGCCATGGAAGTATTAAAAACTATCTCGCTTATTACTTCCCTATTGGCTCCGATGGCATTTCCCTTGAAAACGGTGCCATCTTCCAAAATCAAAAATGCTTTCATTCGCTCCTCCTGTATATTTACCCCTCATCCGGCACTTCGTGCCACCTTCCCCCCACAGGGGGGAAGGCTTTGTTAGGGTTACTCTTCTTCTACTACCACCGGGGAAGGTTTTGTTAGGGTTACCCTACTTCTACTACCACCGGGGAAGGTTTTGTTAGGGTTACCCTACTTCTCCTACCACCGGGGAAGGCTTTGTTAGGGTTACCCTACTTCTACTACCACCGGGGAAGGTTTTGTTAGGGTTACCCTACTTCTACTACCACCGGGGAAGGTTTTGTTAGGGTTACCCTACTTCTACTACCACCGGGGAAGGTTTTGTTAGGGTTACCCTACTTCTCCTACCACCGGGGAAGGTTTTGTTAGGGTTACCCTACTTCTACTACCACCGGGGAAGGTTTTGTTAGGGTTACCCTACTTCTCCTACCACCGGGGAAGGCTTTGTTTTTTGCCGTCTCCATTTTGAGAAACATAGCTTTTTTTGCCTTCCCCCTTTTAGGGGGAAGGTGTCAGACGCAGTCTGACGGATGAGGGCTTTCTTTTTCCTTTTGTCCTTCCATTTGCGGAAGGCTATGCTTTTCCCCTTTGTATTCCTATTGATGAAGGTTGTGCTTTTTCCCTTTGTATTCCTATTGATGAAGGTGTGCTTTTTCCCCTCATCCGGCACTTCGTGCCACCTTCCCCCCCACAGGGTGGGAAGGCTTTTTGGGGAATTACTTAAAGTAGCTCACTCCACTCTCAAATATCTTCATATCCTGCTCACCGAAGATATTAACCGCAACACCGTCGCCTCTTCTCTCTGAATGGCACATCTTACCAAGGCATCTGCCATCGGGTGATGTAATACCCTCAACTGCCATGTAAGAACCATTGATGTTCCAAAGATTATCAAGATGTACCTCTCCGTTTGGATCACAATACTGTGTAACAACCTGTCCGTTTTCAAACAGTGCTTTAAGTACATCCGTAGGTGCTACAAAACGTCCCTCTCCGTGGGATGCGGGATTTACATATGTTCCGCCGAGTGTAGCTTTCTGCATCCAGGGTGACTTGTTACTTACAACCTTAAGATACGCCATTGTAGATATGTGACGTCCGATTGTGTTGAAAGTCAGTGTGGGGCTCTCGGGTGTCTGTCCTGTAATCTGTCCGTTAGGAACAAGTCCAAGCTTTATCATAGCCTGGAAACCATTACAGATACCAAGTGCAAGTCCGTCTCTCTTCTGAAGAAGATCATTTACAGCTTCCTTGATGCTCTCGTTCTGGAAAGCAGTTGCAAAGAACTTTGCGCTTCCGTCAGGCTCATCACCTGCTGAAAATCCGCCGGGGAACATGATGATCTGTGCCTGTTCGATTGACTTTTTAAACTCTGCAACAGATTCCACGATATCCTGTGCATTTCTGTTTCTGAAAATCTTAACTATTGTATCAGCGCCTGCTCTCTCAAATGCCTGTGCTGAATCGTACTCACAGTTACTTCCGGGGAATACCGGAATGAAAACTGTGGGCTTAGCTGTCTTGTTTTTACAAACATATATATCAGAAGCTTTATATTCTTTTGTTAATGCGCCATCCTCAAAGATGCTCTTCTTATCAGCGCCCTCTGTATCCTCCTCAGATACCGGTGCAACTGAAGGGAATACCTTCTCAAGCTTATTCTTCCAATTCTGCAGGGCCTCTGCCTCATCGATAACAACATTTCCGATAGTGAATTTGCCATCGTCTGTAACAACACCGATCTCTCTGGCCTCTCTGAGAGCAAGTACATCACCTGCCTTATCTGCAGGTACCTCTAAGAGGATATTTCCGATTCTGTTTGTGAAAAGATCTTCATGCTTTACACAACCTGCAATCTTAACACCAAAACCGTTACCAAATGCCATTCTGCTGATTGCAGCAGCAACACCGTAGCAGTCAATTGCGTAAGCAGCACATACATAGCCTCTCTGCATAAGGTCATGGATTTCATCATAACGAGCCATTACCTTTTCATAATCCGGAAGTCCGTACTGATCTCTGTCAATAGGAAGCTCTATAAGCATATCTCCCGCATTCTTGAGTTCAGGTGTTACAACATCCTTACCTTCTGCAACATCAACTGCAAAGGATACAAGCGTCGGAGGTACATTGATCTCGCCCGATGCTCTCTTTTCATCACCTTCGTAGAAGAAAGAGCCTGACATTGAATCCTTACCGCCGATTGAAGCGATCCCGTATCTCATCTGAGCTTCGAAGGATCCGAGGAGTGCTGTAAGAGGCTGACTCCATCTTGTCTTGTCAGCTGTCATTCTCTGGAAGTATTCCTGGAATGTAAGGTGAAGCTTTTTGTAATCACCGCCAGTCGCAACTATTCTTGCGATTGACTCTGTTACCGCATAAGCAGCTCCGTGGTAAGGACTCCAGGATGAAAGGTAGGGATCAAAGCCGTAAGCCATCATTGTTACTGTATCTGTCTTGCCGCCAAGAACAGGAAGCTTTGCAACCATTGCCTGTGTCTCTGTGAGCTGATATTTTCCACCGTAAGGCATTGTTACAGTACCTGCGCCGATTGATGAGTCAAACATCTCAACAAGTCCCTTCTGAGAACATACGTTGAGGTCTGACATCTCGGAAAGCCATGCCTTCTTTATATCATTCTCAGCAAGTGCTTCTCCTGCAGCCTTACAAGCATATTTATCAAAATAATTGTCCTCTGCCACAGGAATCTGAACTTCTACTTCAGTTTCCTGGTGAGCACCGTTTGTATCAAGGAATGAACGCTTGATATCTACAATCTTTTTACCTCTCCACTTAAGGACAAGTCTTGGTTCTTCGGTTACTACAGCAACCTTTACAGCCTCAAGATTCTCCTCAGCTGCGTATTCAAGGAATTTGTCTACCTGTGAAGGATCAACAACAACTGCCATTCTCTCCTGTGACTCTGAAATTGCAAGCTCTGTACCGTCAAGACCTGCATACTTCTTCGGAACCTTATCAAGATCAACATCAAGGCCGTCCGCAAGCTCACCAATAGCAACGGATACACCGCCTGCACCAAAGTCGTTACACTTCTTTATCAGTTCTGAAACCTCAGGTCTTCTGAAAAGTCTCTGCAGCTTACGCTCTGTAGGTGCATTACCCTTCTGAACTTCTGCTCCGCAGGTGAGGATTGAATCTGCTGTATGTGCCTTTGATGAACCTGTTGCGCCGCCGCAGCCGTCACGTCCTGTTCTACCGCCGAGAAGTACAATGATATCTCCCGGATCTGAGCTTTCTCTTATTACATGTTCCTGAGGAGCAGCACCCATAACAGCGCCTATTTCCATACGCTTTGCAGCATAATCGGGATGATATACTTCTTTAACATAGCCTGTTGCAAGACCGATTTGGTTACCATAGCTTGAGTAACCTGAAGCAGCACCTCTTACAAGCTTTTTCTGTGAAAGCTTTCCTTTAAGTGTGTCAGATACGGGAACTGTAGGATCAGCTGCACCTGTCACACGCATAGCCTGATATACATAACCTCTTCCTGAAAGCGGATCTCTTATGGCACCGCCAAGGCAGGTTGCCGCTCCACCGAAGGGTTCAATTTCTGTAGGATGGTTATGAGTCTCATTCTTGAAAAATACGAGCCAGTTTTCTTTAACAGGGCCGTTGCCGTAATCAACATCAACCGGAACAACAACTGTACATGCGTTATTTTCCTCAGACTCTTCCATATCTGTAAGCTTACCGTCTTTTTTAAGCTTCTTCATACCCATGAGGGCAATGTCCATAAGAGAGATGAATTTTTCCTCTCTCTTCTTGGGATCAGCGTAAACATCTTCTCTCGCCTCAAGGTATTTATCATAGGAAGCCTTGATGGGAGCAGCATAAAAGCCATCACCAAAGCTCACATTCTTAAGCTCTGTGCCAAAGGTTGTATGACGGCAATGGTCAGACCAGTAGGTATCAAGAACACGGATTTCTGTCATTGAAGGATCGCGATTTTCATCATCGTGGAAATACTGCTGGATCCATTTGAAATCATTAAAGGTCATGGCAAGTCCAAATGACTCATAAAGCTTTTTAAGCTCATCCTCAGCCATGTCCTTGAAGCCGTCCAGTATTTTTACATCCTCCGGTTCATCAAAATTATCAACAAGTGTCTCAGGCTTGTCCTCATCAGCGATTCTTGAATCAACAGGGTTCATGGTATATTCCTGAATCCTCTTAAGTTCATCCTCCGTAACATCACCGATAAGCATATATGTCACAGCTGTTCTGATAACAGGTTCCTCGTCTCCCTTTATAAAACGAACACACTGCACAGCAGAGTCAGCTCTCTGGTCAAATTGTCCGGGGAGTGCTTCAACGCTGTAAACTACGGCACCTTCCGGAATCTCGATTTTTTCGTGATATAAAATATCTACGGGTGGCTCTGAAAATACTGTTGTGCAAGCCTTTTCAAAAACCTCGTCAGAAATGTTCTCCACATCATAGCGGATAAACTCTCTTACCTTTGACACACTCGTAATTCCAAGATAACTTTTTATCTCTTTTCTGAGTTCCTTTGCCTTTCCGGCATAGGGTGCCTTTTTCTCAACGTAGACTCGTCTGACTTTGCTCATTTTTTCCTCCTATATCATTGCCGGTTTATATCCGGCTTACTTGGTTTGGATTCGAATATCTGCCTTACCTGATGTTCTGATGTAATTGATATCCTTCTCCTTTTGCGTTTCCATGTATGTTCTCACACATGCGCAAAAAAAAATCAGCATCTTAATAGAAAGAACACTGATTACTCCTCAGGGGGCACTAAGCCCTCCAATATATATAGCAATTCGCGGTCAACCGCGGCCTCGCTAACACCAATAGTTTTAGCGGATACTTTAAGACCCTCAACCACATACATCAGGTTGCGGGCACATCCGTAAGGATCAGCACAGAAGAACTCTCCTGACTGAACACCGTTTTCAATTAACGCCTGAACAATTGTAACTGCTGTATCAAACTGCTTACGAAGCGGATTATCCTGAGCCGGAACATCCACTGTTGAAAAATATTCATAGCAGGCACGCACAAGACTATTCTTCTTACGAAGAATTTCTTTTTTCTGCTCTTTCAGGAAAAGAGCAAGCATATCACCTGCAGTAGCATCATTATTCAGTGCATTTGCAATAGCTTCATCGTCATCATCATCTGATGAATCGGATAATACGGCAAGGAAGATTTCTTCAGTGGATGAGAAATAGAGATAAAGCCCTCCACGACTGATGTCACAAGCTTCAACAACATCCTTCATGGTGACGTCCTTAAATCCCTTTTCTGCAAAAACCTCACGGGCTTTTTCCAGAATGTATTTTCTTTTCTGAGCAGACTTCTCACTCATTTAAAAAAACTCCTGCAGAAAAAATTTATAGTTTCAAGTTAATATGACATTGTTCCCCAGAAATGAATAAGGTCATCCATTTTGTAAACAAGCTGATAGAGAACTCCGGTATAAACACCCTCTGCCCATACAGTACCCTTGGTCTGACCCTCAAGGATGTATTTGGAAAGGATTCCGGCGAGATCGTCCATATCCTTTATCTCAGCATCATTTATAAAAATGAGTTCATCCTTGTAGTTCGCAATGTGATTCCTGGTGTAAACGTAGGTGTAATTGCGATTCATCATATTGGTCTGCTGAGCCTGTTTAACAAAGCTTAAAAGCGTTGAATCATAAACAGGAAATGGTATTGATTTTGATAGTTCACTGTTGGAATAGCTCTCAGCGACCTGCTGTTTGGTGTGTTCCTTAAGCCAGTCTAAATATGGTGCCAGACTTGCCACATCATCTTTATATCTTGAGATGATATCCTCTACACTGTTTTCGCCGTCTCTACCTTCAAACATATGACTGCCCCCTCGCATTCATAAAGAACAATTTATCTCAATGAATTATAACATAAGAAGAAAAAATGTATAGATGGCAATTTGTTCAAATAAAACTTTTGAGTTATACTTGTTGCTAAATGATTTGTACATATGCGGAAACAGGCTTTGTAAGTATTGTTTCCAAACAGTTTTATACATTTAAATAATTAAGGTTGGTGATCATTATGAAATATTTTCTTCTATATATAAAGCAAACTTTGAGATTCGTTTTAAAGCCCATGTCATTTCTGCCTGCTATAGTAATGATGTGTCTTATTTTCAATTTTTCGGGACAGGATGCCGATACCAGCTCTGAGCTCAGTTATAAAGTTGGTGTGGAGGTTCTTACTGTTACAAATGATGTTTTTGACAGAGGCTGGAGTGCTGCACATATTTCAGAACTCAGTACAGTTTATCAGTTTTATATAAGAAAGCTTGCGCATTTTACAGAGTATCTTATCCTTGCGATAACCGTTGCTTTTCCACTCTATGTCTACGGTCTTCGCGGATTCCCACTTGTGATTGTCGCAGGCATCATCTGCGTATCCTATGCATGCCTGGATGAGTACCATCAGTCCTTCATTTCAGGACGTACTCCCCAGAAGCGTGATGTCATAATTGACAGCTGTGGTGCCCTGGTTGGAATAATTATCACCAGAATAACAGGCTGGACAGGAAGGATGACGATTTTCAGACCGCTTGCAAATGAACCGAAAAAAAAGAAGGTTCATTCATAATATGATGACAGTTGCCCCCAATTCATGTGCTTTTATGAGAAGCATCAGAACTTGGGGGCAATTGATAATATAAGTAAGTAGTATTTATATATTCCGAATGTTTTGAGACTTTTACAATGAAATAATTTGTACCATAAAAAAATGAAGCTATGAAGAAATAAATTCTTCACAACCTCTCTTATAACCTAGCAGGGGAAGCAGGATTCGAACCCGCATGAACGGTTTTGGAGACCGCAATACTAGCCATTGTATGATTCCCCTATCCGTGACGCTCATCGTCGCCAACGAAAGAAATTATAGCACACAGAAAAAATAATGTAAACAGTTTTTTTCATTAAAAAAAATTAGTACAATTCATGGTGTATATATTCGTATTTTTGCGTTTATTGATGAGGAGAAAAAATGAAAAAAGCCGTTGTTTCCTGCTTTTTAGCAGCTTCTTTACTAAGCTCTGCTCTTACAGGATGTGCAGAGAAAAAAGTCGAAGTTCCAAAAATCGATGATTTCTATCGTACCACCTATGAAATTTTTGTTTATTCGTTTTATGACAGTGACGGTGACGGAATCGGTGACCTGAAAGGTGTGACAAAAAAACTTGATTACATAAATGATGGTGATGATAAAACCACTGACGATCTTGGTTGTAACCAGATCTGGCTCATGCCAATCTGTCCTTCCACTACATACCACAAATATGATGTTACAGATTACTGTAACGTTGATCCTGAATACGGAACTATCGACGATTATAAAGAACTCGTCAAAGAGGCTCACAAAAGAGGTATCCGTGTAATCAACGATACAGTTATAAATCATACCTCCTCTCAGCATCCCTGGTTTCTTGAGGCGAAGAAATATCTCCTTGGACTTCCTAAAGGAAAAGCACCGGACTCTACAGAATGTCCATATATTAATTACTATCACTTTACGGACAAAGCAGAAGAAGGTTATGAGAAGCTTGAAGGAACAGACTATTACTATGAATGCAGGTTTTGGTCCCAAATGCCGGACCTTAATCTTGATAATGCAGCTGTCCAAAAAGAAATGGCTGATATGGCAAAATTCTGGCTGGATTTAGGTTGCGATGGTTTCAGAATGGATGCCGTAACACAGTTCACATCAGGCAACGTTTCTGAGAGTACTAAGGAACTTGGCACTTTCGTAAAATCCGTTCATGATATGGATCCCGATGCCTACATTGTAGGAGAAGCCTGGACCTCATCCGGTGGATATGCGCCTTATTACGAAAGCGGTATAGATTCCCTCTTCGACTTTGATTTTTCAGGAAGCGAAGGGCTTGTTGCAAAATGTGCCAAAGGAAAAATGACCCCTGCAAGATATGTCCAGGCTCAGATTGATGAAGATAAACTTTACTCTTCCTATAATGAAAAATATGTAAATGCTCCTTTTTATACTAATCATGATATGGCAAGAAGTGCAGGCTACTACACCGGTAAAACAGCAAAAGACGGTGCAAAACTGTCAGGAGCTCTAAATCTCCTTATGAGCGGCAATGCTTTTATTTACTACGGTGAAGAACTTGGAATGAAGGGCTCCGGCAAGGATGAAAACAAACGTGCTCCCATGCAGTGGGCAGCCGAAGGCACTGAAGGAATGACTAAAGGCCCCGACGGTATGGATAAGCTCAATATGAGCTATGGTACTCTTGAAGATCAGAAGGATGATCCGGATTCAATCTATAATTACTATAAGAAGGCTATCGGTATAAGAAATGCATACCCTGCAATCGCAAGAGGAAAATGCAGTATAATCGACAGTCTGTCCGGAGACAGAAATGTAGTCTGGATAAAGGATGCGTCTGATAAACTTGATGAAAAAATCAAGAATTCCAAAGTACTTATCGCTTTAAATAATGGTAGTGAAAGCATTGTGATTGACCTTGGCAAAGATAAATCTGCTGACGGATTCAGAGTTCTCTCCTTTTCTCTGACTACAGGCGGTGAGGAAGCTGTTCTTGATGGCGATAAGCTTACTCTTCCGTCTAACGGAATTGCTGTTTTAACTGATAACGAATAATTATGATGATAGGGTCACCGGCAAAGCAGAAACCTCATAATATAAATTAAGAAAGTATGGCACGTAATATGAAAAAGAATTCAATAAAAATTTATAACACATATATCTTTGATCTTTACGGAACACTTCTCGATATAAAAACAGATGAAAATAAATCTGAATTGTGGCAGTATATGGCGGGAATTTATGCTGCTTTCGGTGCAGATTACACACCCAAAGAACTCCACTCTGCATACATCGAATTATGTAAGGAGGAAGATATTCACCTTCGCAAGATTCTAAAGATATGGCATCCGGAAATAGATTTAAAATACCCTGAGATACTTCTTGAAAGAGTATTTGCAAGGCTTCTTGTGGAGGCAAAAAATCTCCATGAAACAGCTGCAAGAATCAACGGGAATCCGGTTAAGCTCATGTCTGTTGATGATCTTGCCCAGAGCGAGTGGTGTCACATGATAAGCAATACCTTCAGAATTATTTCACGCGAGCGTTTAAAGTGCTATCCAAATACTATCAGCACGTTGAAAGCACTAAGGGAAAAAGGCTGCAAGCTCTATCTTCTATCCAATGCCCAGGAAATCTTTACAAGAACAGAGCTTGAAATGACAGGTATTGTCTCCTGCCTTGACGGAATCTATATTTCTTCCGATAAGCAAATAAAAAAGCCACAGCCCGAGTTCATGGAGTGGCTTTTACAAGAATATAATATCGACAGAAAATCCGCTGTAATGGTCGGAAATGAGATGATGTGCGATATGGGTATTGCTGCCGCATGCGGTCTTCCCGGCATTTTCCTAAACACCTTTGAATGGACTGATGAAAAAATAGCAGAAGAAATGAAAAATACAGGTGTCACCACCGATACGATACAAATAGTAAAAGACGGAGACATAAAGCATCTTCTTCCTTAAGAAGTGTAAATCAGCAATTACCGGTATATACATATTTAAGTTTTTGCCTCGCCGTATCAGCAAGTAAGTATATCAGCTCCACATCTGTAGCAGGTACATCCGTCATCCTGAACCTCGGAAAATATCTGGTAATGTGGAGCGTGATATCGCCAAGTTCGGACAGCCAGGCTGCAAGGTCAGAGATTTCTTCCGGTGTATCATTGTATCCGGGAACGATCAGAGTTGTTACCTCCATATGACATGACTTTGATGATTTCTCAATAAAATCCATAACCATCTTTCTGTCTCCCTTAAGAACCTCCGAATAATATTTATCGGTAAAGCCCTTAAGGTCAATGTTCATAGCATCTATAAAAGGAAGTATCTCGTCACATACCTCCCCTGTAACATTCCCATTTGAAACAAGAACATTTTTAAGCCCGTTTTCATGACTAAGCCTTGCCGTGTCTCTTACAAATTCAAATCCCACAAGAGGCTCATTGTATGTAAATGCTATTCCGATGTTCTTATATTTCGGATTTTTATATTCCAGGGCAATGTTTACAAGCTGCTGTGGAGTTGTAACATCATACCCTACCCCTTCATCGGCAAAGCCATATGAAATAGAATAATTCTGGCAAAAAGGGCATCGCAGATTACAGCCATAACTGCCCACGGAAACTATATTAGATCCGGGAAAAAATCTGCTAAGCGGTTTTTTCTCAATCGGATCTAAGGCTATGGATGTAACATGACCGTAATTTGCGCAGAATATCCTCCCGTCTTTGCAGGTTCTGGCATGGCAAAGCCCAAAGCTTCCTTCCGCTATATTGCATCTGTGATGACATACGTTACATGTTGGCATAGAGTCTCCTCGTCCATAAACACATGTTTATGTTTTCTTACAAGTGTCTTACAACCTCAAATCTCTCCAGACTGATTTCCTCTCCCTTTGGTATTCCTGCCTTCTGACAAGCTATGTTAATCTGCTGTATCACACTATCAACGCCATCAAGGTTAGGAAGAAGCAATCCCCGCTTATGCCCGGAAGTTACAATTACACCGTACCGCTTAACATCAAGCTCATCGGGTGATGAAATGGGTTCCGGTTTATCAAGAACGTCAACACTTATTTCAAGCCATTGGAGCTCATCAGCGGTTATCATGGGGAATCTTGGATCATTTGTTCCTGCACTTATGGCATTTTGCAATATCTCCTCCGCAACACAGTCGCAGGTCGGAAGTATTGTTCCGATGCATCCGCGCAAAGCTCCGTTTTTATGAATTGAAACAAAGGCACCTGCTGATTGTTTTAGCATTTCCTCAGGTAGATTTTCGAAATCAGTTCCTTTTAAATCTTTTACATGAAAAGTTTTTCCCGCAGTCACATAACTTTCAAGTGAAAACCTTGCAAGCTGTACATAAGGATCCTCATCCTCCTGTCTGCGCCTAAGTTCAGAGAGTTTCTCTTTTCGCCACTGATCAAGGAAATGCCTGTTTTCATCGGGGCCTCCCACCTCAAAGCTGCATATTCCGTACCCAACGCCAAAGGTTGCTTCATGGACAAGAGCATTTGCCTTTACGGAAAGTCCGTCCAAGGCACCTGCCATCATGACAAAGGATCTATGTCCGCACTCTGCGGCCTTTTCACAAAAATTCTCATCAAATTCAAACAATCTTTTAAATTCGCCTTTTCCGCAAACATCCATGATTCGTTCATCATACTGCGGTCCTTCGGGAACAAAGCCGTAAGGTCCATCCTCTTTCATCTTATGGGAAAGATCACCGCTTGCCACATATACAATACGTCTGCCTGTTTCTTCCACAGCCTTCTGAATTATCTGTCCCATCTGATAATGCACAGCAAGCGGAAGTCCGGACAAGCCTATCCTCACAAGTTTAAAATCCGTATATTTTTGGCATATAAAATAAAGCGGTATAATTGTCCCGTGATCAAGTCGCGGTTCACGTTCACCAAGAGTTCCCGCAGGAAATTCATGAAGAGAGAGTCCTCCCTGTCCTTCTTTCCCGGAGGCATTATCTTCATTATAAAAATCAGGCCCGCCTTTTTCCGCAATACTACAGATTGCTGAAACGAGTTCTTCATCATATTCTGCATCAAAGCTTACTTCCTCTGCCTGAAATTTACCCATATCTCCCTGGGCACTGTTCCCCGGTGATATATGAAAATAGTCAGCATACATTATGCTGTGCGGACTCGAAATAACTATTGTTTCAGGCTTTAGAGCAGCAATTACATCAGCCACCGTTTCATAAGCGGCTGTAACGTTACTAATCTTCTTTTCCTCACCCCGACCTACTTCAGGAAGAATTATAGGCGGATGCGGTACCATGAAAGCTCCAAGAATCGGCATAATATTTTCCCCCTTTGAGAATAATTATACACTAAATTATGATATAATCAGATATGTATCAATTTATTTATTATGGAGGAGATGAAAAATGATTTGTCCAAATTGCGGAGCAGAAAATCCGGATTCAACTAATTTCTGTACTAATTGCGGAACAAGACTTGTACAGGATAGCAATCAGGGGCAGGCACCTCAGGATGGTCCTGTTGGTTTTAATCCCAACAATGGAAATGCCTATGGTAACAATCAGAATTTTAATTATCAGAACGGAAATCCAGGTAATTTCCAGCAGCCGCCTTACTTAGCTGCTGCAGGTATTACAGGCAGAAGTATCGCACTTGCTATTATTTTAAGTATTGTTACCTGTGGTATTTACAATATTTATTGGTTCATCGTTCTTACGGATGAAACCAATGTTTTATGTAATCGTCAGCATGAGACCTCAGGCGTACTGGCGTTTCTTCTGACAATAGTAACCTGTGGAATCTACGGTTGGTTCTGGGCATACAAACTTGGTGAAAAGGTTGACCAGATAAGGGGCGAACAGAGTGCAAGCAATTCCATTCTTTTCATTATCCTGCAGATTATCGGTCTTGGCATCGTTGCAGAGGCAATTGCTCAGGATACGGTCAACAAGGCTGTTAGATTTCAGTAATTCTTTTTAAAAATTTCATTAGTCACATAAGGGGGACAACATGATTCGCGTGATTCAGGGTGACATAACCAAGGTTACAGGTTTCGATGCAATAGTTAATCCGGCTAACAACAGTCTGCTGGGAGGCGGCGGTCTCGATGGTATTATCCACCGTGCTGCCGGTCCACAGCTTAAAACTGAGTGCCGAAGATTAAACGGGTGTGAAACCGGCGATTCCAAGCTTACTCTTGGTTACAATCTGCCCGTAGAATATGTCATTCATTCTGTTGGCCCCATCTGGATGGGTGGTATGGCAGGCGAGGCACAGCTTCTCGCCTCCTGCTATACCAGTGCCCTAAAAATTGCATCAGAAAACTATATCAAAAAAATCGCTTTTTCTTCCATTTCAACACATGAATACGGTTATCCTTTAGATAAGGCTGCTCCGCTCGCTGTAGCAACAGTCTCTGCTTTTATTGCCGAACACCCGGATGCATTTACAGATATTTGCTGGGTCGTTCCGGACGCACTGAGTTTTGAGGTTTATTCAAATGCTGTAAAAAATGCTACCCCTGTACAAAAAGAAGAGCCAAAGAAAAAGACTGCAAGAAAAAGCAAGAAAGCCGAAAAATCTTCTTTAGATCAGGCCTTGGAAGCAGAAGCAGAAGCTTTAACAGGTTCCTCAGGCGAATCTGAGATATCAGATAATTTAGAAGCTGGAACCAAAACTGATTCCGACTCTTTTTCCTCTGCTATCTCTTCTCTCTCTTTGCCTGTAACACCGCCGGATTTTCCTTTGGCGCTATACAACAAGTATCATATCGACTGGCTGATTGATGAGATTTCAGAGGGTAAAGATCATACTTATGTATCTTTCTGGCTTGCTGAAAAGAGCAATGAATTCTGCCAGTTTTCATTGTGGTATCAGGGAGAACCTGTCTTCATAAACGGAAGGAATTACCTATCCGCAGAACAGTATGTTGTATCTGAGAAGGCTCTTCTCTTTAATGATTTTGAAACCTATGCAAAGATAATGAATGAACCTGACCCTGCCATTTGCCAAAAGCTTGGCGGTGAGATAAAAAATTTTGATGATGCTATTTGGAAAAAATGCTACCGTGAAGTTATATTTAACGGAAACGTAGGAAAATTCTTATCGGATAAAGCATTTGCTGATGCTCTGATGTCTACCGGTGACTCCGTAATAATTCAGGCAAGCCCCAATGATGATATCTTTGGAGCAGGTTTATCTAAAGATGACCTTATTTCTTCAGATGGCACACTGAAAACTCCGCCTCAGAAATGGCACAAAGCTGACTCCGATTTCCAGGCGAGAAATGAAGTTGGTTTTATTCTGATGGCTGTCAGAGATTTCTTCTCAGCCCGATAAACTGTCAAGGCCATCCTTCATGGCTTTGTTTACTTTGTCATCCATTTCGGAATTAACCTGATTTGTGAGCATGTCCATTATCCTGCTACTACCCTTTGAGAAGGTCATAGCGGAATGGGCATTTTTCACATTGGTGTTCTTATAATCATCCCTGTGATTCATATCATAGCTCTGTCTCATGGTTGCATCCAGCGTTCGCATTGCCTGCAGAGAATCATATACTTCGTCAAATTCTTTTCCGAATTTACCCTTAAGCTCTTTTCCCCTACTGAGTGAGCTTGTAACTTTATCCATAAGGTCCTTTCGGTTTCCGCCGCCAAGAGACACCGTTCCATAATTTCCTGCGTTTAGTCCTGTCTGCCTTGCGGAAAGTCCTGCCTTATCAAGATAAAGATCTGTCATTCTATTCATTGAAGAAGATAAATCGTAACTCATAAATTAGCCTCTTACTCCATCTTATCTATAAGTGGATTTTACATAACGTTTTGTTTCCACTTTCCTCTCATGCACTGACATGATTTGCATTCTTATTATAATTATAAAAAAGTGAATTTACTAAACTCCAATTATATTATCGTCTAAAAAAATAAATACCTTAACTACATGTTACTTTCCTCTTGAACTCAAAGGTGTAAAGTCCTTCAAAATACAGATTTTCTGCTCAGTTTCTTAGAATTTAAACTTTTGCAATTCCACTAAACGAAGAATACGTTTATAATAGCATTTGATGAGTAATTAAAAGGATTTAAGGTAAAACATGAACAATACCACATTTGAAACTAACGAATACACAGATACTCCCAAGGCAATTCTTGTGGGGCTTTCTTATGATGACCGCGATGAAAGGGCATTTGAACGATCCATGAGTGAGCTTACTGCGCTCACAAAGGCTTGTGACCTTGAGCCTGCCATGACAATAACTCAGACTCTTCCGCACCCTGACCATGCGACCTTTATCGGAAGCGGAAAAGTTGAGGAACTGAAGAATCTTATAAGTATGCTCGATGCCAATATTATCATTTTCGGTGACACGCTCTCTCCCATTCAGCTGAGAAACCTTGAGAGAATTCTTGATACTGAAGTAATCGACAGAACCGGTCTTATTTTACAGATATTTGCAAAACGCGCCAGAACAAGAGAGGCACGCATGCAGGTTGAATATGCGCAGCTACAGTTTATGCTGCCAAGGCTTGCGGGAATGAGAACAGAACTCAGCCGTCAGGGCGGCGGTAGCGGCAGGCTTTCCAATAAAGGAGCCGGTGAGAAAAAGCTTGAGCTGGACAGACGACGCATTGAACACAGATGTGCTGAGCTCAGAAGAGATCTTGAGGCAATTGAACATGAACGTGATACCCAGAGAGCAAAGCGTATGAGTTCAGATATTCCCCGCATTTCACTGGTGGGCTACACAAACGCAGGTAAATCTACTCTTCTTAACGCTTTTCTTGATGCGAGCCACATCGAAGAAAAAGAGAACAAAAAGGTAATGCAAAAGGATATGCTTTTTGCTACTCTGGACACGACCGTAAGAAGAATAGATCTGCCGGGACACAGACCCTTTCTCTTATCAGATACAGTAGGTTTTATTAATGAACTTCCTACTACTCTGGTAAAAGCATTCAGATCAACTTTGTCCGAAGCGGTTTATGCTGACCTTCTTCTTGAGGTTATCGATTTTTCAGATCCTGATTATATGACTCATATTGAGGTCACCGAAAAAACACTTCGAGACATCGGTGCATCCCAAATACCGATTATTTATGTTTTTAATAAAGCAGATCTCGTCATAGAAGGTTCTGAGCATTCTGCCATGAAGATCCCTCATTTAAGAGATGACAGAATCTACATGTCCGCAGAGAACAGCATTGGCCTTAACGAACTCTCTTCTCTGATTGAACGCACTCTTGAGGGTGAAAAGATCGACTGCGAATTTGTTATTCCATACTCTGACGGTGCGGCACTTCATGATATAACTTCACGTGCAGAGGTTTCCGAGACCGAATACACAGAAAGTGGCACTCATCTTATTTTAAAATGCAGCAAAAAGATGGTTCAGAAATACCAGGCCTACACAATATAAAATTTAAAAAATTAAAAAGAATATTTGGACATAAAAACCGACCCTCAATCGTTAGATTTTAGTTCTAACTTTTGGGAGTCGGTATTTTTATAGGTTCTGCCCACAGGTAGTCTTTTTTGTCGGACAATATTTTCTAAACGAATATTTTTATCAAGTCCTGTTTTTGATTAACTGTGGCGGATTAAAAGACTTTTATTTTTTGTCTTTATCATCATCTAATTTATCATCTGTACTTTCTTCTTTGACCGGAAGCGGAACTCTACTGTAAGTCTCGGTAAGAAGTCTTATGCTGTTTGCAAGATCATCTGAAAGATAATTGGGAGTAAGTCTCCACTGCCAGTTACCCTCAGCTGTACCGGGAGTATTGATTCTGGCTTCTTTTCCTTTACACAGATAATCCTGAAGCGGCACTATGCAAAGATTGGCAACAGACCTGTAAGCCTCCCTGATGATATCCCATACAAATGCACCATAATCCGTGTTCAGGGAATTAACATAACGTCTTGTGAAATCCCTTTCGCCCGGAGATATCTCCTGTGCCCAGGCAAAGGTAGGTGTGTTGTCGTGTGTACCGGTATAAACTACGCAGTTGTTAATGTGTCTGTGATTTACGTACATACTATCCCAGCTAGTAAAGCCGTATTGCAACACTTTCATGCCAGGAAACCCTGAATCTTCGAGAAGCTTCATATTTTCTTCGGTTGTATTGCCAAGATCTTCAGCAATCATATTCAGCTTACCAAGCTTTTTCTCCAAAGCTTTAAACAGATCCATACCGGGACCTTTCATCTGTTTTCCGTTTCTGGCATTTTCATCACCGTAAGGCACTTCATAATACTCTGCAAAACCATGGAAGTGATCTATACGTATAACGTCAAACCATTCATAATTACGTTCTATACGTTTAATCCACCAGGAATAGCCATCCTTCCTTAGAGCATCCCAATCATAGACAGGATTTCCCCAAAGCTGTCCGTCTGCGGAAAAAGCATCCGGAGGGCATCCTGCAACTGCCTTAGGCATAAGATCCTTATCCATCTGAAATGCTTCAGGATGCGACCAGCTGTCGGCACTGTCCATTGCAACATAAAACGGCAGATCGCCAATTATCTTTACCTTATGCTTAGCCGCATATTTATGCAGTTTTTTCCACTGCTCATCAAATTTAAACTGCTCAAAGGAAATAAATTCTATCTCATCCTTAAATTCCTTTTTTGCTTTCTCAATAGCCTTGGGTTCACGCTTTCTAAGGTCATCCGGCCATTCAAGCCAGGATTTTCCATCCTGATCGGCTTTTATTGAAACGTAAAGGGCATAATCTTCAAGCCAGTATTTCTGTTCCTTCTGATATTCCCTGAATTCCTTAAGCTCTCCTTTTTCCAGGAAATTAGCAAACGCTTTTTTAAGAACGTCAATCCTATTCTCGTAAAGCTTACCATAGTCAACTTTCTCGATGTCGTTTCCGAAATCAACGCTGTTTACATCATCCCAGGTAAGGAGCTCTTCTTCTATCAGTGTTTCAAGGGATATATAATAAGGATTGCCTGCGAATGCTGAAATCGGCTGATAGGGTGAATTGCCAAATCCGGTCGGACCGATCGGAAGAATCTGCCAGTATCCCTGATATGATTTATCAAGAAAGTCCACAAATTCAAAAGCTTCTTTTGAAAAACAACCAATTCCAAACTTAGATGCCAGTGAAAATACCGGCATAAGAATTCCACTTTCTCTGTGCATAATTATTCCTCCCCACAAAACTTATATAACAATTATATCTCGTAATAAAAATGAGCGCCACTATAAAAGTGACGCCCAAATAAACGTACCAGTTTCTTATTTTTTGGGAGCGCAGACTGCGTATCGCAAGCTACTTGCATGCATTTCCGATTTTGCAGGCAAGAACTCATAGCTCTTTAAGTACTTCACACAGATATTCCCAGGTTCTCTTTGTTGATGCTACGCTCAGTTTTTCTTTTGCTGAATGGATATCCTGCATATCAGGGCCAATTGAAACACAATCAACATCCGCTATCTTCTCAGAGAAGAGTCCGCATTCAAGACCTGCATGAATAGCCTCTATTTTAATATCCTTGTTATATAGCTTCTTATACACCGCTGCCATCTTTTCACGAAGAGGTGATTCTTCACGGTAAGCCCATCCTGGATATTCGCCTGTTACCTCATGGATGCCACCAAAGCTTTCAAGAATAATCTCCATTTTACGGATCAGAGCTTCCTTAGCGGGTGCTACGGAACTTCTTACAGAATAATCAAGAAGGAATGCCTCATCCATTGTTCCGGCACTCTGGCTTGCTGCACCTTGTCCCTCAATAGCTCCTGACTTACTGCTTACTATTTTCAAAATTCCAAGATTAAGTGAAGTCTCCACGAGGCCATCAATTGATGCGCTCATGGTCTGAACTCCGTAAGGCATAGCGCATATACATCTTGCAAGTTCAATAACCTCAGCACAAGGGATGATTCCGGAAACAATTTCACGCTTTTCAAGAACCTCAGTATAGGCATCAACACTGGAATCAAGATTAACGGAAGCCATATTTGATACGTCCGTGCTTTCAGGCGGAAGACTGTGTTCAACAACTTCTTCAACAACTATGGAAAGTCCGGGATCCCTTGAGCCAAGCTCTGCCTTGATATCAGCCTCTACCTTATAAGCAATGGATGATAACTTACCAAATAATGAGAAGAATGAAACATCAGGACCTGTTATGTTTCCGTGCATCTGAGAAGAAAGTCCCATAAGCAGAAGTTCAGCTTCACAGTCAGATGCTATAGCATTATCAGCCACCCCACCTTTAAGGCTTATTAGTCCGATTTCAAGCGCATCGGTAATTTCCAGAAGAAGTCTTCCCATGATCACATTGGCATTTCCTCTGCCCTTTACAATCATCTCACCGGAATGGCCACCCTGTAGTCCCGTTATATGAATCTTTACTTTTATTCCACTCTTGTTTTCTCTTGTAAGAGGAAGATAGCCGTGGAAACGAGCGCCGCCTGCGCAGCTTACGATCATTGCTCCTTCCTCTTCATTATCGATATTTATAAATTTCTTACCGGTAATGTCTGAACAATTAAGTGCGACCGCACCATTCATTCCGACTTCCTCATCTGTAGTGATGATTACTTCAAGAGGGGGATGCGGTATATCCTTACTGTCAAGAAGTGCCAGCGCATAAGCAACGGCTATTCCGTCATCACCACCAAGACTTGTCGCCTTCGCCCAAACAAACTCTCCGTCAGTAGTAACGTCAAGTCCTTCCTTTTCCATATTTATCTTAGCACCTTTTTCTTTAACAGCGACCATATCCATATGTCCCTGTAAGATAACAGGCTCATGGTCCTCATAACCCATTGTGCCTGGCTTTTTTATAACAACATTCAGGGCTTTATCCTGTCTGACGTAAAGGCTTCTCTCCTTAGCGAATTTCACAAGGAAATTGCTGATTTTTTTCACATTTCCCGATCCATGAGGAATAGTGCAGATTTCCTCAAACCACTTAAATACCTCTGCAGGTTGTAAATTTTCCAATGCCATCTTAATAACCTCTCGCTTCTAGAAATATTTTTTTCATTTGATCTTTTTAAAAATTTTCATCAATTGAATTATTGGCTAATGTTTATTTTATCATATATTCAATACATATGTGAAACCTCTGCTGCTTGATACTTTAATCATTTTTTTATTATTTTTTTAACAGTATTTCAGAGTTTCTACAAGTGTCACATGTTAAAATCAAATTAGCTTTTAGTCTTTCGAATTATGTGCATTTTTTAATGCGGAAAGGACGGATTATGAATCCTCAACAGTATAGACTTGCGAATAAAGTCAGTTTCCTAGTTTGCAGTATCATCATCGGCTGTGGTGTCATGCTCACAATAGGTGATATAACAAGCAGAGGAATTACTTTAGGTAATGCATCTATTATAATCAGCGCTATTGTCGGAATGTTGATGCTTGTTGCAGGAAATTTCAGATTTCCTGAAGTAAAGCTGGGTTCTGTCCTTATCATGGGCGGTGCTACTATATTCTATTTTGTTCTACTCATAGCACAGGACAATATGGTTTATTTTGCTTTTGGTCTCCCAATACTGATCTCAAGTATCATATATCTTAACGTGCGTCTCTGCCGTGCCGGTATCGGAGCAATCTGTATCTCCTTTATTATCACAGCAATAAAAAGTATTGTTATAAGCGGAGAGTTTGATATTTCGCTCGTACCTGCGTTCATAACACTTGGACTTGCATTTATTACAAGTATAAATGTTGTTAGCCTTCTTACCAGATTTAATGATGAAAATAATGCCAAGATTAGCAAGAATGCGGAGAAGTCACTTAAAACAGGAAACAAAATGGCAGATATTGCCAATACCATATCCGATCTTTTCAACAATTCACAGGATAATCTTCAATCACTTCAGCATATTATTGAATCACAGCATTCAGGAATGCAGGATATTGCATCAAGTATGGAAAGTACAGCAGATGCCATCACCAGACAGGCACAAAAGGTTCAGGAAATTCAGGATGAGACTCTTACAACCGATGCCCATACCAAGGAAATGTCAAAGGCATCCCAGCAGACTCAGGATACTGTTCACGAAGGCGTAAAAGTTATCGGAGAGCTTAAGGCTAAGTCACAGGATGTTGCCAACACCAGCCAGGTTACCGTTGAAGCAACTCAGGCTGTTATTAACAAGGTTGAAGAGGTTCAAAAGATTGTCGGAGCTATCATGTCTATTTCCAAACAGACAAACCTTCTTGCTCTCAATGCAAGTATTGAGGCTGCAAGAGCAGGCGAAGCCGGAAAAGGCTTTGCGGTTGTAGCTAACGACGTACGAGATCTCGCAGGCGAAACCAACAATGCGTCAACAGAAATCACCAGAATTATTAACGAACTGACTGAAGATGTACAGAAAGCCATGGCAAGTATTGATGATACCGTTTCCTGTGTTGCCGAACAAAATGATATGATTGAGACAGTTGGTAACAACTTCGACAGCATTAACGAAAACGTAGCCGACATGCTTAGCCGATTCAGTGATATTCAGCGTGGTATGGAAACAATCTCCTCTTCCACAACCGAAATCAACGATGGTATTTCCAACCTGTCCGCAACAAGCCAGGAGGTTGCAGCACTTTCAAATGACGGTGCACGTTCTGCCGAACAGGCAGTTGATGAATTCGAGGAATTCAAAAAAATCCTGCACAACATATTCCAGCAGGCAAATAAACTTAAGGATATGCAGACAGATGATTAAACATTTTGATTTTTCCCTGTAAACAAATATTCCCCGGCTTGTTCAAAAACAAGTCGGGGATTCGCTTTTAACACATTATTCAATATAGTTAAATTTTTCAATCGTTAGCTGCTCAAAACCGGAAATCAATTCTCGAATACAGCCTTTTCAATTTCCTCTGTAACCGATTCTCCGGAACCGGGAGCCTCAACCTTAACAAAATCACATCTTACGGTTACACGGCTTGCACCACCTATCGTACAGGTAAATACGGTGAAGTCCCAATCCCCTTCATCCATGGCATCAACGTCATAGGTCCCTATTTCTTCAAAATAAGTTACCTCATAATAGTACTCTCGTCCGTCAACGTCAGTTACAATTATTGTATCTCCTGCAACAAGATTTTTCAGATTACCAAAGTGTCTCTGATAATTGTGTCCTGCCACAATGAGGTTATTCTCATAAACAGAGCCCTTATATCTGCAGGGTGATGTTTTTGCATTTACAGATGACCATTCTGTCTGAATGGGAAGTCTTATGTCAATTGCAGGAATGGTTATTATTCCTATAAAAGACTGTCCATTTACATCTACGGATTTCATCTCTCCTGTCGGATTCATTTCAAACGGCGCATTGGTTATCTGAGCCTCAACTCCTTCGAGAAGTCCTGCTGCGCTTACACCGGCTGCAAGATCCTCTTCCTGGTTATGTACAACTATGTTAGCTGCAATTCCAAAACAGAGGAAGCCGATCAAAATCATAATCCGACCTTTAGTAATAATTTTCATATAAAGCCCACTTTCATTTCGTATGACTACATAAACTATCAGTAAGCCCCCAACCAATTCCCCAATATGAACACCGGTCTAAATCGGTAAAACTAAATTTTTATTTTCTGTGTTTCTCACTTCTAAAGCCTAATATTACAAGAAGAATTCCAAGAATTACAAGTATAGGCACAGGCCACCAAAGCTGTCCTGTCTGGGGAAGTCTTCTCGCACCGAGAACTTCAGGAAGTTCACCGATAAAATCTCTTATTGCTCCAAGTACACCGGGATTCTCATCAGGCTCTACCGAATTATCGGGTTCTTCCGGAGGGTTATCCGTCTTGTCAGGTGTCTTCGGATTATCATGCTTCTGGGGTTTTTCCGGCTTTTCAGGTTTTTTAGGCTGCTCTGGCTGCTCAGGTTTTTTTGTATTTACAACCGTAAATGAGTTGTCAGTTCTAGAAACTGTTGCTGTATATTTATCTGAGCTAAGATCCTCTTCTACAATAAAGTTATGACCTTTTTCATATTCCCATGAATACTGCCAGTTATTTCCATTTGAGAGTGCAATGCTTTCATATAAAGAACCATCACAGTAAATATTTATTGTAATTGATTCCGGTCTGTCTTTACCATCATCAATCCACTGTTTATGTACTACAAACTGTTCAGGATCATCTTCAATTCTTGATGCTTCACGTTTCGGAACTGCGATTACATCATACTGTGCATTTTTCCAGGTACCGTCCCAAGCACTGTTGCCAATATTTTCAGTAAGATTGTTTGGTCCGGGAACTACTGAAAGGAAATCCCAGTATTTATACTGAATACCTTCCTTTTTTACAGGATCACTAACACCATAGTACAATCCTTTTTCAACTTTACCAAGTTTTGTAAAGCCTTCTGAATCGGATGTTCCTGTATAGCTGGGCTGAATGTTATTAGCCGCAATGCATTTGCTGGCCTCTGCAATAATATTATTCCACTTATCCTGATCAGCTATGGAATACATATCCTTGATATCAAGTCCAAGTGTATCGTATGGAGAAAGAACTGTGAATTCACCCTTCTCAGAAATGGAAGCCAATTTGTATACCCTGGTATTAACGCCCTCCATCTTACCATATTCGGGGATATCGCCATGGCCATCAAAATAATAATATACGGAAAGAGTAGCATCCTTGTTCATATCAATGAACCCAAGTCCGTTATTATCATTCGACTCTGCTCTCACGGCAGCACCCGGAAACATCAGAAGTGCCGACATACTGACAGCAGCAGCTCCCATTATCAATTTTTTCAGCTTTTTAAACATCTTCATAAGCACCTCAATGACGAAGTAAATCCTCTTTTGTTACTTTCTTCTTTCTAAAACGGTCTGATGTACTGATCAAAAACCAAATAAACAAGATAAATATTATCGGTCCGGCTATAAATGGTGCAACCATCAGATTGTTAATCTTACTGGCATCTGCCGGAACTATAAGTCTCGATTCTTCATTATAATCAACACGCCTGCCCCTTACGAGCATTCTGTGAGTGTTAACACCATAAGGTGTACACGTTACCAGCGTGACATATTCTTTGTCAGGATAAATTGTCAGGCTCTGCGTCTCTTCAGGAAGAACAATTGAGATATTATCAACCTGATATGCAAAGGTCTGATTCATTATATGCAGTAGAAATGTATCTCCCTCTATCATCTGATCAAGCTCTGAAAAAAGCTTGGCGGACGGCAGTCCTCTGTGTCCGGATAAAATCGCATGTGTCCCGGTAGTTCCTGTCGGAAGCGATGATCCCGGTATGTGTCCGATGCCGACCTGTAAAACAGATTCTGTTACATCGTGGTAGATTGGCAAATCAACACCAATCTTCTCAATCTCTATATGTCCCATTACTCCGGTTCCGGTGGGATCAAGTACCGAGTGATACTCGTTTAGTTCCTCATCCGAGAGGTTAAAATTCATACCTCTGGAAACAAGTTTCTCATTATATTCTTTTGCCGTGTTCCACAGCTTTGTGTAATCTTCTTCAGTAAAAGAAGACATGGCTTCTTCGTAATTCGATACTGCTCTACTCTGGTTCTTGGAATTTATGTAATTACTTACTGACGGATACAAAAAAATCCCAAGTCCAACAATAAAAATTACTGCAAATATGAGGTTTGGTAATTGCTTTGCAAATCCCTTACTCTTCGCCATTACATTCCGTCCATGATTAAATAATTAAAATTCTTCAAAAAAACTTACTAAAAACATTTAACCGCAGCCCCGGGCAGGCAGATGAGTCTGCCCGGGCGCCACAGAATGTTTCTATATCATGTCTACAGAAACAAGATTCAATATTCTAGTAATTATTTTTATGTTTCCCTCTACCAATTAAGGTAAAAGTGTTGCTTATTGTAAATTATTCAGCATCGCCTCTTCTGCGTACTACGAAAAATACTACAGCAGCTACGATAAGAAGTCCACCGATGATGTAGAAGATTGTTGTACCGATACCACCGGTTGAAGGAAGTGTAACACCTGATTCATTTATTACTTTCTCTTCGCCAACATACTGTGAATCAAATTCTGTCTGACCTGCCTGAGCTACATTTTCTAATTCAGGAGTCTTCGCATCTGCATCTTTTCCTACTACAGAAACCTTCTGAGGGTTAGCAAGTCTGTTATATCCTGTAGGTGCTTCAAACTCAACAAGATAGTATGTGCCATCCTTAAGTCCCTTAAATGTTGCTGCACCATTCTTATCAGTCGATACTTTTGTAATTGTTGTGGCATCAGCAATCTTCTTTGCCATTTCATCTGTAACCGATGTTGTCTCATCTGCTATAGTCACATCAGCAACATCAACCCACTCAACCTTCTTTGTTGTATCATTGTAGAAATAGAACTTATTTGTTTCGCCAGCATTTTCAGCCTTCTTTACAAGTGCAAATTTTGCATTCTCAAGTTTTACACCACTATTATTCTGCTTTGAAATAACAACATTGGAAGAATATAACTCTTCTTCTTTAGACTCAGTTGTTTCAAAAGGATTACGACCATACTTAAGTGTAACCTTATTCTTCTGCTGAGGCTTCTCTACTGCTTTCTCGTTTACTGTAGCAGTATATGTTATTTTAATTTCAGTACCAATCTTTGCCTGATACTTCATTACAGGAATATCAGCATCAAAACCATTTAAATCCTTATTGTTTTCATCAGTTGTAGCTATAGCAGCATCGGCAATCTCAGCGTTATCGATATAAACCTTAACAGATTCTTTATTAAAAGTAAGACCTTCATCCATTCTATCAGAGAGAATATACTTATAGTCTTCATATGAAGCAGTATTAGGAACCTTACCTGTAAGAGTATAAGTTACTGTCTGTCCAATTTCAGCTGAAATTACATCATCTGTCTTTTCAATCTGAGGCTTTGAAGCCTTTACGTTTACTATTGCATTAGGAGCAGTTGAAGTAATTGAAGCAATAGAACCGCTACTAAATGTATTCTGATCAGCAACATTCTCGGGAACCATGATATAGTATCCAAGCTCATTAACCTCAACGTCTGTTCCATTAGCTGCATCAGTTGCATCAGCTGTAAAGGATGCTTCTACAGTCTTATCGCTTACTGTTGCATATTTTGTTGCTGTATTTGTGAACTCAACAACATTTGCTTCTGTGATGTTAATGTACTTAGTAACGCCATCAACATTTATGGGATTAAGCTTACCGTCTTCAGTATTTTTATCAACAATATATGCCTTACCATCACCATTAAAAAATGCTGTCCAGTCTTTATTTATTGTGTAGGAAACACTTGTATATTCACCACTGCCATTATCGCCTGTTCCCTTTAAATCAAATACTCTGTAAAAATTATACTTTGTTCCTTCTTCTGCATGATTTACAGAAATCTTACCTGCTGCAGCAGAAACATTCAGGCTAGCACCCATAATCATGGTTGCTGCAAGAATTCCGGTTAATACTTTCTTAAATCCTTTCATTAATCCTCTCTCCTTTGTTTTGAATCTTGTCTGTTTTTGACGTTTTTTGTTACTTTTTTCCATATATGAGGTGCAAATGAGCACCTTTGTTAAAATGCCTATGGCATCTTAAGCCTTTGATTTGCAGAATTCTTATCTGCGGAAAGATTACTCTTCCTCTTTTCTCCTAAATAAGTACATAGCTATCATTGAACCAATTGCCATGCATGCTCCAAGAAGAATGATCGGCATAGTTCCTACTCCACCGGTAGAAGGAAGTGCATATGCATTAAATGCCTGGTTTGTAATAACTACATTTCCATAGTCTCTACCATTAGCTTTCATTGAATATCCGGGATTATATACCTCTTCCCCATCTACTGTTGTTGTATTGTCAAATTCACACTTATGTGCTTCTCCGCCATTATATGAATATGAAACAAAATATGATTTAGCTGTTTCACTTGGCTCCCATACACAATATTCATATTCATTTCCGTCTTCATCAGACAGCGGAAGCTCATCAACCGTATAGCTCCAATTATTTGTCTTGGTCAGCGGTATTATCATTGGCTTTTCAGCAGAGGGATATGTTTTCCACTCACTATAAGTGCCGTCTGCCTTTGACTTAGTTCTCTGCCAGAGGTGTAAATCCAATTGTACTGAGTGATTCTCTGAATCATCTTTTTCCGCAGTATCAAGCCATTTCTTTGATACTGTGAGCTTACCAAGCAGTGTGTTATTAAATGCAACCTTTAATACACCATCTTTTTCAGTATAAGTAGCTATAAACTCATTATTCGTGTAATTAACCGTATCCGGATTAGTACCTAAATGTAACTCGCACTCTGCCAATACGTTTTTGAAATCTATATCACTTGCATAAGTTACATCTGCACCAAGATAATAGAAATCCTCATCCTTCTGTGTGTATACTTCATTCTCGCCATATCCGGAATATTTCTTTGAATATTTATTCGGATCAGGATGTGTCATATTCTTATACTTGTAATCCTTCGTGAAGGTTGTCTTTTTCTTGGAAACAACAACCTTTACATAGATTTCTGTATCGTCATATTGCACTCCGTCAATTGCGGTTGTATACGGATTACCGTCTTTATCCAACTCAGTTATCTTGTAGTAATATGTGCCTTCATATCTGAATGGTATTGACTCAAACGATGCTATAGCAGTATATTTTCCGGTCTTTTCATCATAAGTAGCATTTGCACCGGTCAATGTCACAGTATCAGCAATCTGGGTTGAACCATATTTCTGAGGCATTGGCTGGGAATTCAATGAAATTCCGGCTCCTTCAGATGTATAAGCTGAATAACCTGCTGGTTCAATTTTGAAGGTAAATGCCATATCAGGCTTCCATTCACCTCTGGTGAAGTTCTTTGTTACCTGCAACGGTCCGATCGGTATGCTGTAATAGTTACATACCTGAACTGTCTGAACTTTTCCACCAACAACTACATTATCCGGAGGTAAATCATAGTGATTAGGAATATCTATCGAGTAAACTTTTCTGTAGTTGTTTCCACCTGCTTTAAAATGCCACTCTCCAGACTCTTCATCATCAACAGTAACATCATATTTAGTTACACGTGACATATTAGTGGACTCTATAGCTGAGCTAGTATTTGAAGCCGCATCGTAACCAAATGTATATCCGTCCGCAACCTCGTCAACAGTATAGGTTCCTGCATCAAGTCCAGATATTGTCCACTGGGCACTTCCGTTATAAGTTACATCATATTTTTTGATTTCTTTATGATTTGAATCATATTCTGTAGCCCAATTCTTCTCAGTTCTGCAATCACCGGTAAATCCGTGGAATACTATATAATTCTTGGAAGAATTATTCGTTATGCGGAATGTAACCGTATCAAGCAAAGCTGTGCCGGTATTGTCTCTTACAAATTTTGAGCCAAAGTCATTTACCACCATCTTGTGGATTCTGAGCAAGCCTTGTCCTTTATTGTAAAAAGCAACATCCGATGCATCTGCAATCTTGTTATCAGCAGTCTTGGTCTTGTCAGAAACTATACCATTAAATACATCATTACCATTGCCTGATTCAATTTTCTTAATATAGCCTGCTTCTGTAGAATCCTCTTTATCATATCTGAAATAATAAACATTATTTACAGAATTACCATCAGCATTCAGATCCACTCTGGCTATAATATAGTTTTCATCTTTCTCAACAGTTAAAGAATCTTTTGTATCATTGGTTATAGCATTTTCTGTAATAACTAAATACAGACGCTTATTATTTCCTGAATCAATCACTACATAATTGCCATCATAATTAAATGAGTAACTGATATCCTTACCAACGTTAGTCAGATTATTCGTAAGTGTATCCAGATAATACTCTGTATTATTACCATTATTACGCTTTTTAAGAGCTCTAACTGTAAATGTGTATTTGTGCTCTCCCGGATCCTCATTATTCAGATACTTGAATAACTTGATTCCGGCACTTCCTGCTGTTGTTTTATTATCAAAGGTAGGAAGCTGCTCATTTATAGGCTGTGTACATCCATAATCATAATAATAGGAAGGAGCACTTACCTTGTAATATACAGAAGCAGTAAAGTCATTCTGTTTTACACATGTAACAGTAACTTTTGCAAAATAATATCTTGAATCAGCTGTATAAGAATTACCCTCGCTATCAGTTGTTCCCATGGATTCTTTAATTACGTAAATGAAATCCTTGCTATCTCCAACTCCTAATGAAACATACTGATAATTCTTATTTCCGGAATAAGTTGCATTGCCACCATAAGTAATTCCGTTGAATATTACATCATGCGGTGCAGACACATCATTTGAAACAGTCTGTATATCAGTCCAGCTTCCGGATTCTTCCTGCTTAGATAATGTAAATCTGAACCCTGATACAGTAGCATCCTTACCATCTATTGTCTTATATGCCTGGAACTGAGCAGTACCACTAATCTGCTGCACTTCATCATATGTGTTATGAAACTCTCCCGCACCAATAACTACATTAGGAAATGCTATCCAACCGGCTGAAGTAGTGTCATTATAAAATGTTGCATTATCTTTTCCGGCAATAAACACACCTACAACACCTGTTGAACTATGAACTTCCGTGGCATTAGTAAAGTTCCAAATAATGCTTCTGGAAATACTACTGTAGTTTTCGCCACCCTTTTTACCTGCTAAAGTATCTGAATCTACAAAATTCGCTCCATCTCTTGATACCGCGAACTTATGCATATTCACTGCTTTTGAAGAATTGATATTAAATACTAATGTCTGATCATCCCTCTTAAATATCTGGAGAGCCGCCGCTTCTCTAAATATCTTACCGAGATAATCATCATTAATATTTACATAATACGTACCTGCAGGTCTGTCTAACAGATAAATCTTCCAATGGAATCTATCATCACTACTTTGGAACGGCCAAACTATCTGTCCTTTTCCGGGCGCTGTAAGATCCTTTGAGGCCGCTCTGATATAAGTGAACATATCATCAATAGTGTTTCCTATATCAGTATAACTATATGATGTATCAATCTTCAGGTGAGATGCTCCGGCTGTATGCTTAACTTTATTTGCATTATTTTCCGGAATAATAAAATATGCATCGTAACCTTTAATATGAAATTCTCCGTCTATGCTTCCTGCCATGTATGTCTGCTCAGCAGGATTTGTCATATCATTACCTGACTGTAAGGTAACATGTGCATTTTTAACTGCAAAATTTGTCTCTGACTCACCAATTGTGAGTTCATTTGCAATTATTCCAAAATTAACCGCATCACCAAGAACTGACTTGAAGTCGTCTGTTCCGGGATCATGCTTCTGATAAGATATAACAGCAAAAATTGAGAAATTATCTTCTGTGAATTCAACCTTCTCGTTATTATCCTCACCATTATCTACTTCAGCAGTTGCCTCAGTTAATGTCTTAACCTCAACATCCTCTGCCTTTATTTCTGTAGCATCCTCGGTGTTCTCGATTTCAGCTGTCTTCTTTACTTCTTCTTTTATAGGAAGATGTACTACTGTGATGTCTTCCTTTTTCTCTGCTAAAAGCTCCTCGGAAAGCTTATTGTCCTTGAACTCAATGCTGATATTTACAGAGCCTTCCTTAGGCTGAATTTCTTTTCCTTCATATATAAAAGCAATATCATAAAGGACTGTATTGTACTCGTTGTACTGTGTTGTCTCCTCAAGTCCGGCATCCTTTGCAATACATTCTGCATTTTCATTGAGGGCATTCATGTATGCATCGTAATTGTAATTCTGAGTATCGGTTGTCACTTCAGTAACCTTGAGTTCAATTCCTTCAGGGAATACTCTATCTGAAGCTGTCTGAGCCTTTACAACTACCTTCTCATCGCTATACTCGAAGCTTGTCTCAGAAGTTGCCTTTGCATATGTAAGAACAATTTCAGTATCTTCCTCAACAGTTGCTGCCTCGTTATCGCCATTGAAAAGCTTATACTCCTTAACGGTTACTTTATTTTCACCATCGGCAGCTGCTTCACTATTCTCGGTAAATATAGGAGTAATTTTTGTAATCTTCTGGTCGATATAAGCAGCTCCAAGATAGAAATAACCATCTACAGTCAGCTGTGCATCTGTTGCAAGCTCTGTCTCAGCTGTAAAGCAAAGGTCCTGAGCATCTTTTATTACTGTCCCATCTTTATCTACATATTTAGCTGTAAGCTTTATACCGCCTTCAACTACCACATCACGTGCATATGTAAGGACAACTGTTTTATTTTCTTTAACAACTACTGTTGTGTCATCTTCTTTATTTACTTCGTAATACTTAAATCCGTTATCATCCTGCTTAGCGAAGATTTTGGTGATAACATTGCCGTCGATTGCAGCCTGCTTGAATTCGTAACCTTCCTGCTTAGGAGCTTCGGTTGCAAAATCAAGGCTTTCTGAAAGACTGATTTCCTTTTCTTCCGCAATCGCATTATTCTCTTCATCTACATAAGCAACCTTAAGAACAACGTTTTCTGTAAGAACTGTTTCAGCGCTATCCGCAAGCTTGATTGTTTCAACGCTCTCTTCTGTTTTCTCTGTACCGTTCACATCTGACTTGTTCTCTTCTGTAGAAGAACCTTCCTCAGATGAAGCATTGCCTTCTTCTGTTGTGGCACTTTCTTCGGAAGCGTTTGTGCTTTCTTCTGTTGAAGCAGCATTCTCTTCAGCGGAGGTATTATTTTCTTCTATTTTTTCAGTTTCGCCGTTTTCAGAGTTATTTGCTGTTTCTTCTGTATTCTGCTCAGTTCCTGTTGTCTCTGTGCCCTGACTCTCAGCTGTTGTGCTTTCTGTAGAAGCAGAATCATTCGCATTGTTTTCCGAAGCTTCAGTTCCCTCTGTATTTACTTCTTCTACGGTCTGATTTGTATCATTTTCAGCTGAAGCAGTTTCTACTTCCGTATTCTCACTTTCTTCAGATGAAATTACCATTCCCACATCTTCCGCTGTTTCTTCGGATACGGCTGATGCTGATTTATTAAGCGCATACATTGTGCCTGTTGTTACAAGAATTGCAATGACAAGCATCACCGATACCCATTTCTTTAAGAAAATGTGCTTTTTTACAAATCCCTCAATGCGATTGTTTTCCAATTTCCTCATTATCTTTCTTCCCTTAATAACCTGTTCTCCGCCCAAATTACTGCAAGTCCGGCTCGTCCATTATCTCCTCACCGGTACTGACTTTACTCTTGATCCCCCCAAAATCTTTAAAAGGGTAAAGTCTGAAAAAAACACCACCGATCAATTGCTCCGCAGACACGCACCCAACTGTTAATGATCTGCTGTCAATTGATACCGATCTGTGGTCTCCCAGTACAAAGTACCTCTTGTCAGGCACCTGATACGGGAATGTGATTTTATCTCCCTCACCGACTGCATCAGCATACTGACTCAAATCGGAAACGTACGGTTCGTCAAGGGCTACGCCATTAACTGATACCTTTCCACTCTCGTCGATATTGATCCAATCTCCGGGAGAGCCCACGACTCTTTTAACCAGAACCCTGTTGTTATAGTAGAAAGCAATTAGTTCTCCGGTCTTAAGCTCTGCATAGTTATTGGCTATAACTATCTGCCCTGTCTCAAGTGTAGGTGTCATGCTATCGCCCGTAACCTTAAGCACTGTGATAAAAAAGCTTGAAACCAGTACCGAAAATGCTGCTACAACTATGATGACCACTATGGTATTCCTGAGCGTTCTCTTGTAATCATGCTTTCTGTACTCACGCTTCAGTTCCGCTCTTAATTCTTCTAGCGAAGGCTTATTTAATTGTTCTTCTGGAGTTTCATCCATGAATGGAATATTCTTTTCTTCCGTATTCATAACACCCCTTATTTTTTCGCCCTTTCACATGTAAATTAAAGCTAAGAATAAAATCTACTGCGAGTAGCTTTCATATTATAATCGACAGGTTGTACTTAAGGTTCACGAAACATGCACAATTTGTTGCATAATTCGTACTTGACACAAGATATAGTTTATGCTTGTAAACTTAAATCTACTACCTTAGTTTCCTTTTCAGATTCTTTTGTCACTTTTCTGACTCTTTTTCTTGTTGTTTTCTTTACCTCGTCTGTGTCAGAATCAGCATCTGATTCATCTTCTACTGCTTTTTTTGCAGCTGTTTTTCTGTTTGTAGTTTTTCTTGTTCTTTTCTTTACAGTTTCTTTTTCATCCAGAATTACTGCAACATCATCCGCTCCGGTATCTTCAGAAGCAACAGGCTCTGTTGTCTGACCTGTAGTTTTTTCCTCCATCACCCATGCAGCATCAGTATTGGCAGTATCGTTCTGCGCTATTTCGGCGCTTTCAGACAGATCATTCTCCTCATCTTTCCAAATAACATCGGGAATCTCATGTTTTTCAGGAATTTCGGTCTCCTGATCCTTAAAAGCCGATTTTGTTTTTTTACCAATACCAAATAACTGCTTAATTCTTTTAAGTTCTTCGGCCTCTCCTTTCTCTTCAGGTTTAAAGCCTCTGTCAGCCTCAGCCTGCTTAAGGGCTTCAACCTTTTTTAAAGTCTCTTCATATTGAGTTGCTGCATTTTGAGCAACTTCAAAAATGCCATTGATTGAAAGCACCGCTTCCGCAAGCGTTCCGGCTTTCTCAATCTGCTGAAGCTTCTTCTCTGTTTCCTCTAAAAGGGCCTTTCTCTCTCTGTCAAGCCTCGCCTGAAAACCTTTAAATTCTCTGTCATGTCTTGCACGAAGACCAATAATATCTTTCTGAAAATGTGCCTCTGCTTTCGCCTTCTGCTCATTGAATTTCTTTCGCATCTCGGCTTTTTCTTCATTGAAGCTGTTTAAGAGCTCTGCTCTCTCAAGAGCCGCCTGTTTGATATATGCAGCTTTTTCTCTGGTAAATCTTGCCTGAAGTTCCTCCTTCTGCTCTGCAAACTTACTACGCATTTCAGCCTTTTCATCATCAAATTTTGCAAGCAGATCTGCTCTTTCATCAGCCATCTGCTGTAAAAGCTGCTCACGTTCTTTATCGAACTGTTCTCTTAACTCCTTCTCATGAATTCTGACAGTTTCAGTTTCCTCTGAAAACTCTACAAGCATTTGGAGCAGCTCTTTTCTATTTAGCTTTCTTAATTCTTTCTGTGCCATAACGGTTCCTCTGAAAAAATAATCGTAAAAAAGCAGCCTATATATTTTATGTATAGGCCACATTTTTGCAAAAATGTGCCTATATCATAAAACTTTTACCAAGCAAAATCAATGATTCATTTAATATTTCATTTGTCATATTCATCATGTACTTGTCTGTGTTTCCACATATATCCAAATACTGCATAAATAAGCGCAATACCTATTAGTCCAAGGCCTCCCAATGCAAACGGCGTTGTTCCGATTGAACCGGAATTAGGAAGCACATAAGTATCCCGATTATTTGTAACCGTCAAAATGCATACAGGATAATTATTTCCGGAAACCCATGCATCATCCCATTTGGTCAGCTCGCTCTTTGTCTTATCCTTGAAGCCTCTGTTCCAGTCAACATCAGCTGTTGTTCTTGAAACGTTTCCGGTATTTATGCTTCCATATGTTATTGACGCACTCTCAGGAAGATCATTTCCATCCTTGTCACACTCAACCATCATATATACATATTGATATACATGTGCCTGTCCGGGCGCATTATCCTGTTTCCTGTCGAGAGCAAATTCAGCAGACCAGTCATGAGCAGCATCAAGAGTAATAACTCCGTTGTTCGGATTCACCAGGTCTCTGTCACCCTTTGTCAAAAGATCGGCTCCAACCTGAACATAGGTCTTGTTGGCACGGTAATTTCTGTAAAGCTTTACATAGACAGGTCCAAATCCAAGCTGGTTTGCTTCTTCGTTTGATATAAGGCTTCCGCTTGCTTTCCAATACTTTCTCAGCTGTATATAAGGTGTATTGTGAAGCTTAACGTTTACATTTCCCTTGTCATCAGCTTTGCTTGTTACATCCTCAAGCTTAAATCCGTTAACAGTTGCTCCGTTTAGGGTAACCTTTTGTTCTGTAGTACCGGTTGTAATCTCAGCCTCACCGAGCATCGTGTCACCGTACCACTCCTGCACCTTATATTTGTAATTTGCACTCAGATTTTTAAATTCTTTGGGCTTTGACTGGTATGTCCACTTTTCTTCGTAATCACCCATGTCTTCGACACTAAAGTCACTACCCGATGTTGTCTGATAGATTCGCGGAGCTTTTATTGTCTCTTCACCGGCAATATCCCATGATGCTCCGTCTTTGGATTTAAGAAGTTTCACCTTTACATCAAAGATACTGTCAGCAACCATCTTTTCATTTTTTGCCTGTCCTACAAGTTCATCCCAGTATTTAACAACGCTGATTGTAATTTTTCCTGTTGAGCTGTTGTAGAAAGCCGCTTTCTTATCAGTAACCTCGTACTTGTCTGTAAAAATCTCCGTGTAAAATTCAGCTATTTTTCCGTAATCTTCTATTATGTATTTAGAAATACTCTTATTGTAATTCCATTCAGGTACCTTATCACTCTTTTCGGACTCATCGATGCGGTAATAGTTCACCTTAATATCACTGTCTGAGTTATACGCCACTCTGGCTATGACAATACCTTTATCTGTATAGTTGAATTCTGTTTTGGTATTGTTTTCAGGCTCATGAATTCGGAAATAATAGTTATGACCTACCTGCATATTCCAAAGTGCCGGATCTATATCGTAAACAATTGTTCCATCAGACTCATTATAGAGTGTTATATCCTGTGTTGAACCCGCTGTATACCAATTATTGCCGACGGTTTCGCCTGTAAGCCTAAACATGAACTTGTACTTATTGGTAGCAAGTTTATTGTCCTCGTACTTATATAAAGTAAGTCTAAGGGAATTGGCGGTATTTATAACCGTTGCTGTTCCTCTGCGTGTTGAGCCGGTTTCTTCATTTACGTAGTTCTCATTTACATATTTGATTTCAGCTCGTTTGGTATCTGCAGCACTACTTGAAAATCCGGTAGGAATTGACGTCTCTGCCACAGTGTACCTGATCTCATTGTGGCTGCTGTCATATCTTGGAAGCTTTGTCCACTTGTATAGCCAGGCTGTATGCGCATTTGCAACATCTGTAGCTACTCCCTCCGTTACAGTAACAGGATATTTTGCAGCATCAACCGGCACGCCATCAGCATAAAGTGTAAATGCAACCTTCTTGCCCTCTTCGTTACTATCCTTTGAAGGTATTACATCAGCATTTCTTCCGTTAAGCACCCATGCCTTAGTCACTTCAAGATCAACTGTTTCCCCTGATACGTTGAAAAATGCAACCGTGTTATGAAGCTTATCAGTGCCGTTACTGCTTATCCTGTGCTGATCATTATACTCATTTGTCCTTGGATAGTTAGACATAAGATCAAGCTCAGCCTGAGTTACTCTGTAATACAAAATTTCAGGTTCATTATAATACTTTATTTTGATAAGAATTCCGGTCTTATCTTTTTCAAATCCTTCACCGGATATATCATTCTCGGTAAGTCTGAAGAAATAAGTGTGTTCAAGCTGATTAGCATTGTCATTCTTATCAATGACTCCACCATATTGCATACCGATAAGTCCGGGATGTATTGTGTAAGAAATCTCAGATGCATGATCCTGATCATCTGCTTTTTTGGTGTTTGTGATCTGATCAGTCAGAGTTATCCAGCCTCTTATCTTCTGGGGATCAAGAAGCTGTAATGTAAATTTAAATCTGCCTTCAAGATCAGCGGTTGCAGGTGCATCATTCACATATTTCTCAGCATTTATAACAAGTGTATTATCATCGTTAGATGCAGTATTGGTGATAGTAACATTCATTTCAAAGCTCTTGTATCTAAGAAGTGTCATCTTATGAATTTCACCGGTTGTGTGATACAGGTTCTTTGCAATGATTGCACCGTAATGCATTCTTTCTTTAACAGTTGCCTTAGGAGCAATAAGTGTTCCTATTCCATTGGTAATTTCCAATGTACCGGTATAAGGTTCATATCTGTCACCGTTTTTCTGCACCGGATTGATAATTACTCTGCTGCAAAGCTCATTCCAATCAAACTGGTCGGTTGTCTTACCGTTGATAAAGAAACCGCGGTCTCCAAGCTTGTATTCTCTGTAATTTGTAAGATCAAGATTTATTACAAGAAGCTTAGAACCTTCGACATTAAGAGCTGTTTTAATAGCATCATTCTGATCCGCCGAGCTCCCCGATGCCATTTTAAAATCCTGAAAATAATCTCCGGTGGTTGACTTAATATTTGCAACCTCTATATCATCCGTACAGATAACTTCCGCAAGCTGAGAAGAAAGTGCTGCTACATCATTCAGCATACTCGATACGTTTATAGGGAAGGATCCTGCTATTTCTTTTCTGTCAATCTTACTCCCATGTCTGGTTGCCTTTATATATCCATTGCCACCATTTTTCAAATAAACAGAGCAATTTTCTTCAAGCTTTAAAGCAAGTTCACTATCAGAAACATCAGCTCCCCAGCCTGTCACAAAGTTACTTCCGAGTATAGACAGAAGATCATTACCCTTTTCATTACTTCCAAAGCTTGTCTCAGCATAAGAAACTGTATAGAGTTCCTCACCCTGTTGGAATTCCTCACCGTCTTTTACTTTCTTCCATTTTTTATTGCCCTGGGCGTCATAGACTTCATAAACCTCATATACATACTCATGAAGTCTTCCGTTAGCAATTTTGTCCAGTGAAAACTCACCAATATATGAGCCCTGGCCATCACTTTTTGTTTCTATAGGAATTACATGTGTTGGCTGTGATTCTTCGCTGTCATCACTAAAAAGTCCTACATTAAATGTACCCGCTTTATTGGATTTTTTAATGATCTTAACTTTATACAACTCACGGTCCGAATAATTTATCTCATTTTTGTAGTTATACAGTGTATAGTTGGCAATATCATAGAGATTATTAACCGCTAAATTTGACTCGTAATCAATATTTCCTCCGCCATTAAAGCTGTCGGCAACAATTCCGAAATATGCCGCGTCTCCGAGCTGATCAACGATCCAGGCAGGGTTATTGTTTTCATTTAAGCCTTTTCCAACCCATGAATTGGTGGTCGGTGCAGTAAAAGCAAATATGCAGAAGGACTCTGTGTCAAATTCTATCTTGTCTGCATCATTTCCAAGTTCAACGTTACTCTCCTTCATGACATCAACAGTTATGTCCGAGGAACTGATCTGTGTTGCTTCGCTTGTAGAATCAACACTCTGTCTGATTTCATCAGATACAGGCATATGAATTACTGTAACGTCCTCAGAATTCTGAACACCAAAGTCCTCTGAAATCTGTTTTTCATTCATTTTAAAGGAGATAGATACAGTACCTTCAGCAGGCTGGTACTCCACACCATCAAGAACAAATGCAATGTCGTAAAGCATTGTATTATTCTCGTCATAGGTCTGAGCTTCACCACCATTGGCCTCTGCAATACTTTCAGCATTTTCATTCATTGCCTGAAGATATGCATCATAGTTGTATCCTTCAGTCTTTGCAGTAACCTCAGAAACCTTAAGCATGATTCCCTCAGGAAGACATTCAGGCTTGGAAAGTACAGCTATAACAGTAAATTTCTCTCCGGCTAAGGTAAAGGATGTTTCTTTATTAGCTCTATGATAAATGTACTGAAGGTCCGCATCCTCAGTAAGCTCAATAGTTTCACCATCTGCTGTGATAAGTTCGTATGCAGCATAAGTATTGTCGCTGCCCTCTTCAATTTTTATGCTTCCGTCATCGCCTTCGGTAACGTTGACAGTACGTCCACTCTTCTGAGTATCGTTCTCATTAGATGAATCACTGTCACTTGCAGCTTCATCTGTTTCCTGTGATTCCTGTGCTTTCTCTTCTTTAGTCTCATCTGTTACATTTTCATCAGATGTTTCTTTGGCATCAGAGTCTTTTGTATTTCCCTTCTCAATTGCCTCTTTTACCTTATCTTCTGTTATTTCTTTTTCTACCGCCTTAATGGCAACTATCTTTTTATCTTCATATTGAACTTTACTGAAAAAGCAATTTTCAAGCTTTTCCACGTTTTCTGAACTTGTAAGATCAAGAGTATCCGTAGTAGATACTTCTTTACTTGGAACAATCTCAGTTCCGTCAATATACTGATAATGCGCAGTTATCTTAACGTCACTTACAATAACAGTTTTTGTTTTTGTTTCACCTTCTCCTGAGTAAACAAAATCGATGTTTTTATCTTCTTTTATATCAAGGGTATTTCCATCTTCAAGCGTTACTACATAATATTTATATGATGAAGCTGTTTCTGTACTATCTGATTCAGTACTTTCTGTTTCAGTACTTTCAGTTTCGGTTGTATCTGAGTCGGTATTATTTTGCTCTGATTCCTCTGAGATTTCAGAATCTGAGTTTTCAGTTGCTTCATCACTGCCATTTGATGAGATATTTGAAGCATCTTCAGTCTTTACTTCAATTTTTGTAATTATTTCGCCTTCGAGTTTTGCTGCCTTAAAGGTATATCCCTCTATCTCCTTTACTTCTGAGTTTTCGGCAGAAAGATTGATGCTATCCTCAAGGCTGATCTTCTTCTGCTCAGCAAGTGGCTGACCATCTCCGTCAACAATAAGCTCACCATCCTCATTAACATAAGATACGGTAAGTACTACATCCTGTATATTTAAATTTGTTCCAAGACCTGAAGTTTTCTCTTTCTTCGCCTTTACTTCTTTTCCTGTTTTATCAGCCTTATCTTCGTCCTCTGTGTCTTCCTCATCGTCAGTTTTGGAAGTACCGTCCGCTATAGTGCCCTCGCCATTAGTTTCATCCATAGCTTCGCTTTCATTCTGAGAACCATTTTCAGAACTGTTTTCAGATTCAGATGTATTCTCAGCATCCTGATTTTCCGAAGATTCATCAGAATTGTTTTCGCTGCCGTTATCTGTATCTTCAGCTTCAGAATTGGCTTCTTCCGTTACTTCCTCAGTATTAGTTTCTTCTGTTGTTTCTTCCGTAGTATCCTCAGATTCTGATGGTTCAACATAATCCAGGCCATCTTCAGAGGTATCGTTTTCGGAAGAACCTTCTTCCGCAGTTTCTTCGGAATTATCTGCATTCAATCCATAACTTGCAAAATCCGAGCTATCTTCACCATCACCGGAAGCATCACCACTTAATACCATTCCAACTTCCTCAGCACCTTCTTCGGTCACTGCGGATGCCGCCTTATTCATAGCATATAACGTTCCTGTCGTAATGAGTAACGCAATAACCAGCATTACCGATATCCATCGTCTAAGGAAAGAATGCCTCTTTAAGTATTCCTGCCCTTTCTCGAAACCTTTGTTTTTCTTATCCATACTAAAGATCCCTCTACATCAGGCTTTTAGTATGGTGAAAAACCATAATAAAAGCCCTGTTTGAAACTGTTTCAAACAAGGCAAATCATCACAAATAATCTGCACTTACCATACGTAAGCACAGGCAGCTGGCTATCTGCCACTTGACAGACCCTATAGCTTTGCGTCACTACCTTGCGATAGCTTTGCCCTGAATTATAACCGTATTAAAGTAATCTCAAAAAGTCAACCGTAAAGGTTCAACCTCTTGATCATATTTGTAATTATATTTCACATCTAATTCTAGTTTTATGATAAAACATTTGATTATAAAAATCAACAGTTTTTATCATTTTTTAAAAATAAATTTCAATTCAAATTGTTTTTGTGATTGTGTGGGTGAATAGATGCCTGTACCCATGAAGAAAAAGCCCCTTCTCCCTCTACTTTGTACTTTAGCTACAAATGTACTTTATTACAAGTACTTACACATTTTTTTAATCAAGAATTAAGAGTGCTTTATAAAGTTTATACGCAGATAATTAAACTTTCAAAAAAGATTTTCGTAATTACAAAAAAAATACTTCCATCTCATTCCCCTTCCCCTTGCGGGAAGGCGGTACACCGTACCTGATGAGTAGGAAGTATTAAGAATATTTTTTTCAATTTGCTCAGCATCTTCTGCTCAGTATTCAAATATCTTACGCGATCTTCTGCTTAGCGATTTCTGTAAGAGTCTTGAATCCTTCAGGATCATTTACAGCCATCTCTGCAAGCATCTTGCGGTTGATCTCAACCTCTGCAAGCTTAAGGCCATGCATAAGGTTTGAATATGACATACCGTTAAGACGAGCTGCTGCGTTGATACGTGTGATCCAAAGAGATCTCATATCTCTCTTCTTCTGCTTACGTCCAGCAAATGCTGATGTAAGTGCTCTCATAACTGACTGCTTAGCAACTCTGTACTGTTTTGATCTAGCGCCTCTATAGCCCTTAGCGAGCTTTAAAACTCTTTTATGCTTTTTCTTGGCGTTCATGCCACCTTTAATTCTTGCCATTTCGGTTTCCTCCTAAATAAATTTCGAATAACTGGTACTGCTCTTAAGATTAAACGTAAGGCAGAATCTTCTTCATTGTCTTAACATTAGTAGCATCAACTACTGCTGCCTGTCTAAGATTTCTCTTTCTCTTTGTAGACTTCTTTGTAAGAATGTGACGCTTATACGCCTTGTTACGGATCAGCTTACCTGTGCCTGTTACCTTGAAACGCTTGGCAGCAGATCTGTTTGTTTTCATCTTGTGCTGCATAACTATATCCTCCTATGCTGTAAATACTAAATGCTCTGCTAATAAAGCAGTGTAATCATCCATCTGAAAGTTGTTTGAACAATTACTATATATGTAACTCTTCCATTATTATCCGAAGAGAAACAAACTAATTATTTCTTCTCAGTAAGAAACATAGTCATACTACGTCCCTCAACCTTAGGCTGTTTATCAATTACAGCCACATCACTAAGTGCCTCTGCAAAATCTGTAAGAATGTGTACGCTGGCACCCATGTGAGCCATCTCACGACCTCTGAATCTAAGGGTTACCTTAACTCTGTTACCTTTTTCAAGGAACTTCTTAGCGGAATTAACCTTAGTGTTAAGATCATTTGTATCTATATTTGGAGACAAACGAATTTCTTTGATTTCAACAGTCTTCTGTTTTTTACGAGCTTCCTTCTCCTTACGAAGCTGCTCATACTTGAACTTACCATAGTCTACGATACGACATACCGGCGGCTTTGCGTTAGGAGCAATCTTAACCAGATCAACACCTGCTTCGTCAGCAAGTCTTCTTGCTTCCTGTATAGACATAACACCAAGCTGCTCATTATCGGCCCCAATTACACGAACCTCTTTGTCTCTGATCTGTTCATTGATGAATAAATCGTTGTTGCTAATTGTTTTGTACCTCCATTTTGTGAACAAAAATTAACGATAAAAAAGTGGATTCGCAAGAGAATCCACTTAACAATCATCTATGCTCTGTATCTATACAGAAAAATCCATCTATTCAGGATATGCATCGAAACTGTATTAACACCTGGAGCTTATGCCACAGGGTGAGAGTGGAACCTCTGCTTTGTTTTCATACTGTAATAAAATAACACTATTATTTATATGTGTCAATGTTTTTTTCAAAAGATTTTAAAATCAGATCATAACTCAAAAAGCTGCTTCTACACCCAGTTCAGAAAGTTCAGCATCCACCTGATCATAATTCTTGAATACAATCCCATAAAACCCAAGCTTTCTAGCGGCATTGACATTTCTTTCGATATCATCTATAAATACACACTCATTTGCAACAAGTCCATATCTCTCCAATATAAGGTTAAAGATTGCATCGTCAGGCTTTATCACTTTATCCTTATAACTTAAGATTCCACCGTCAACTTCATCCAGGAATTCATTCATAAAAGGATTGGTTTCAAGTGCCTGTTTAGAAAAATTGGAAAGCACAAGGACTTTATAACCCGCTTTCTTTAATGCTTTTATCCAGGGTATCGTGCGTTCTCTTTTGTTTAAGAGGCCTGTAAGATCTGAAAAAGCACTTCTAAGTTCATTTTCTATAGAAGGATCGTTTTTCACAAATCCGTCAATGATACCTTCCGTATCCAAAACTCCCCTGTCAAATTCATCCCATTCGGAAGTTCTAACGCTGGCATCTCCCATTCTCTGAACCATCTCTTCGCTGTAGCCTTTATTTCTCAAAAAGTCTTCCCAGCAAAAATCAACAAGTACACCTCCGATATCAAAGATAACTGTTTTAATACTCATTACTTATTATCTCCCTTATCTGTATCTACCACATTTCTTCCATAGGGATCAGCAGATGCTACTGTTGTTTTGCCTGTAAGTGCGGTGTAAACCCAAAGAATAAGCCATAAAATTATCGGAATGGCTATAGTTGATGCTGCACATGCGGCAAAAGCACTTCCCGGGCCTGTCTGGCCAAAGAGAGCCTGTATAAAGAACACTACATACACTCCAAGAAGCAGTACTATGCCCAGAATAGCAAGTACACGTTTAAACATCGGTGTTTTTGTATTTTCATTATTATTGGTATTGTTTTCGTTTGTCATCTTTTTCCCTTTAATATAATTGCCAACAAGCTCAAATATGAAACGGGATCATGCACAAGCCATAATCCCGCTCAGTAGTCTGATATTTTTTTGTAACAGCTTCAGCGATCATTCAATATCAAATGTCGGATAAATCTGCCGTTAAACACAAATTACAGATTGCTCTTTCTGTAAATGATATCTTCTCTTGCAGGTCCGTTTGAAACCATTGTAATCGGATATCCGATTTCCTTCTCAATGAACTCGATATACTTACGGCAGTTCTCAGGAAGATCTTCATAATTCTTAATTCCGCGAATGTCAGTCTTCCATCCGGGAAGAGTCTCATAAACAGGCTTAGCCTTCTCAAGAAGGTGTGTCACAGGGAAGTCCTTGGTAACTTCGCCGTCGATCTCATATCCGACACATACAGGAATCTCGTCAAGATATCCAAGTACATCAAGAACTGTGAAAGCAACATCTGTTGCACCCTGAAGTCTGCAACCGTATTTACTTGCAACACAGTCATACCAGCCCATACGACGGGGACGTCCTGTTGTTGCACCGTACTCACCGCCGTCGCCGCCACGTCTTCTGAGTTCGTCTGCCTCATCGCCGAAAATCTCGGAAGTGAAAGCGCCTGCTCCTACAGCTGATGAATAAGCCTTGTTAACTACAACGATCTGTTTGATCTCATAAGGTGCAATACCTGCTCCGATAGCACCGTATGCTGCAAGTGTTGAAGAAGATGTAACCATAGGATAAATACCGTGGTCAGGATCCTTCATAGTTCCAAGCTGTCCCTCAAGAAGAATTGTCTTGTTATCCTTAATTGCTTTCTCAAGGAAAAGTGCTGTATCCGCAACATAAGGCTTAACCATGTCTCTCCACTCGTGAAGTGTATCAAGAAGCTCTGCGGGGCTGATTTCCGGCTTGTGATAAAGCTCTTTTAAAAGAATGTTCTTGGTAACAAGAACTCTTTCTACCTTTTCTTTAAGAAGCTCTTCATCAAAAAGCTCATTTACCTGGAAACCGATTTTTGCATATTTATCTGAATAGAATGGTGCAATACCTGATTTAGTAGAACCAAAGGATTTTCCACCAAGTCTCTCCTCTTCGTACTGATCGAACAGAATGTGATAAGGCATTACAATCTGACAACGATCTGAAATAAGAAGATTGGGTGTCGGAACATTCTGATCTGTTACAGTCTTAAGTTCTCCGATAAGAACAGGAATATTAAGTGCGACACCGTTACCGATAATGTTGGTAATGTTCTGATGAAAAACTCCTGAAGGAAGTGTATGCAACGCAAACTTTCCATATTGGTTAACAATGGTATGGCCTGCGTTCGCGCCTCCCTGAAAACGTACAACCACATCAGCCTGATCGGCCATCATGTCAGTGATCTTACCTTTTCCCTCGTCTCCCCAGTTTGCTCCAACTACTGC